>NZ_JAQMTM010000160.1:0-24512 GCF_028331085.1 Anabaena sp. CS-542/02 | reverse complement strand
TTCGCGTTGGCAATAGTCTTAATTCAATACTTGATATCGTAGGATTATATATCAAGTTGGCGATTTTCTAACTCACTTATGTCAATACTTGTCAACATAAGTATAGTTTTGTATATAAAATAGTCAGCTTAAGACTAGCTCCTAACACCATTGAGGTCATATATCTAACGTAGCACTTTGTATTCTGTAATGCACATTTAGTTGATGTTCCTTTAAAATCCTTTGCATAGCTTGACATTTGTTGCTTCAAGTCTTGTAAGTTGCAATATATTTGGTCAATAAGCTAGTTGATTTTTGGCATAATCCATAGTATGAAAACACCTCACAGACGTTGTTTGTTATTTAATGTCGGATTGATGCCATATCTCGATGCTCTCTCATGGCAGCGATCGCTCTTGACTCAGCGCATTCATCATCCTAGTCTAGAGGATGTGTTAATCTTGCTGGAGCATCCCCCTGTCTACACTTTGGGACAAGGAAGTAACCCGGAATTTCTCAAGTTTGACCGACAAAATACTAAGTTTGATGTCCACACAGTTGAACGGGGCGGCGAGGTGACTTACCATTGTCCTGGTCAGGTGGTAGGTTATCCGATTTTAAATCTGCGACATTATCGCCAAGACCTGCATTGGTATTTAAGGCAATTAGAAGAAGTATTAATTCAGGTATTAGCTGTTTATGGCTTGTCGGGCGATCGCCTTGCGGGTTTGACTGGTGTTTGGCTAGAAGGACAAAAAGTAGCCGCCATCGGGATTAAAGTTAGCCGTTGGATTACTATGCATGGGTTCGCCCTCAATGTTTGTCCTGATATGTTAGGCTTTCAAGAGATTATCCCCTGTGGTATTGCCGATAAGCCTGTAAGTAGTTTAGCCGAATGGATTCCCGGTATTACCTCTCAAGAGGTACGTGTTCATATAGCCCGGTGTTTTGCCCAAGTATTCGGCGTAGAATTGATTGAGGACTAACTACATTGCTGGAGCAGCGGAAATCACCAACAATACTAGCAGTACCATAATCAGGATACTCAGTTTAAATATCAGGTAAGTGGTAGGGTCAGATAATGTGAGATTGTGAGTCATCTTACACCTCCAGCTGGTTTCCTGCCTCCATTGTGGCTCAAAAATCCCTAAAATACTGCTGATGTGAACTTTCAGTAATATTTTGTAGCATTCCTACACTGGGGCAGATTTTTGATATTCTATCCGTAGTTGTGGAATATCAGCCCGGTCACTCTCATAAAACACAATCCGCCTGAGTTCTTGTAAACCCAATTGTGTAAACTGGGCTAGTTCGGAACTAGACAAAGGCCAAGGCGGTCCATCAGGTTCTACCTCAGTTTCCCGAAACCGATTAATCAATAGTAAAGTACCTGCTGGTGCAACTACAGAAGCAACCGATGTGATTACAGTTGAGCGGATATTTAAGGGTAGAGCTTGGATATTCCTGATTTCTACCACTAAGTCAAAGGCTTGTTCCCATTGTGAGGGAAGGGCTAACAAATCTACAACGACATATTTCACACAGGAGTTAGGAAATCGTTGCTGACACCAGTTAATGGCCGTGGGGGAAATATCAAAGGCGGTTACTTGAAATCCCCTGGTTGCTAAAGCTTCCGCATCATCCCCTAAACCACACCCAATCACTAGGGCTGATTTTCCCTGACCTTGAGGGTTATTAGTCGTCAACCAATCTTGTAAATAGGGGTGAGCGGTTAACTTTGCCCAAGGAATCTGGGTTACATCACCCTGAGACTGACTATACAAAACATCAAACCAGGCGGTAGGATTTGATTCCTCTATAGCTTGAGTGGCTAGTTTTTTTACCCTTTGCTGTAAATTTTGTGGCTGTTTCTCAAACATCTTTTACCTCTGGTTGCAATAACTGGTTGAAATAAATTTATACATAAATACCCCCAGAAATTATGAGGGAGTTGGGGGGTATTTAATTCTGATGACTAGCTATACAGGGTTAGGTTGAGTTTTACCTTGCAGTAGCTGAATAACCGCAGTTTTTTCTAATATTCCCACAAGTACGCCATTGTCACGAATGACAGACAGGGTAGATAATTTTTGTTGTTCTAGTAGCTGTACTACTTCTAACAGGGGTTGATCTGATTTGACTGTGGTAGATTGCTCAATGGACTTCATGACGGTGCTGATGGGGGTTTGTGTCCATTGTGTTGTGGGAATACCTCGCAAATCATCCAGATTAATTACGCCTACTAATCTTCCCTCTTCATCAGTGACTAAGAATTTCCTCCAGTCTTGATTTTGGAAAATTCTTTGATCGGCAAACTCTCTAAGGCTAGTATTAGCCGATATAATGGGGCTATCACTGGTAACAGCATCTGCTGCTGTTAAACCTGTGCATTTTTCTTGCACCCTGGCAAATTGCGCTGCTCTACCGGCATTTTGCAGCAGGAAGAAACCGATTAATAGATTCCAAAAGTTAGCAAAGCTACCAAAGAATACTAGTGGAATTAAACCAGATGCGATCGCCACCCCACCAAATACTTGTCCGACTCTACTGGCAAAGGATACACCTTTATAAGGATTTCCTGTAATCTTCCACACAGCAGCTTTGAGGATATTACCACCATCTAAGGGCAAGCCGGGAATCAGGTTAAATAATGCTAAGGCTAAGTTAACAGAGGCGAGAACACCAAGGATCGCTGCTGTTGCACCTGTGGCTGCGGTGGTGACACCAATTACTGTCAAGATACCATACAGAAGGAAGCTCACTAACGGACCGGCGATCGCCACCCAAAATGCTTCCCCTGGAGTTTGGGACTCTTTTTCTAAGCTAGCCAAACCGCCAAATATAAACAAGGTAATAGATTTTACATCAATTCCCTGGTGAATTGCTACAAAACTGTGTCCTAATTCATGGGCGACGACGGAGGTAAACAATAACAACGCCGTCATCAGTCCCAGTAAAAAAGCTAATCCCCCAGATAACCAGGGAAATTGCGCTGTTAGTCCACTACTGTAACTCCAAGCTACTAAGCCCAGCACGAGAAACCACGACGGATGGATATAGAAGGGAATCCCGAAGATATTGCCAACGCGAATTGTACCATTCATGCCGTACACCTTTGAATACATCTGCTGTATCCAATAATTGTAACGTAATATTAAAATCTATTAATTTATTCCCCAGTTGTGGTAACCGCACTAAAAGGGGCGGTTTGTAGCCTGTCTTGTTGCTATAGTTGTGAATTTCCCATAGTCCATAAGCAATTGTGAGGTTAGTCTGAATTCGCAGGGATTGTTGGGAATTGAGCTATGGAGATTCTGGAGTCTTTTGCAAGCGAATCAATGTATTATATATTTCCCGTTTTAACTCATTGTTACTTTGTAGCTCCATAGTGATTTTGTTAAATTGGTCAATACTGAGTCCATTATTTTCCACTATTTTCAGAGAATGATTACAGTAACTCACGGCAATATTTTGAGCCGGACGTGGTAGCTCTTGGATACTCTTGGGATCATTACAAATAATTCTGGGTATTTCTCCACCCCCAATCAGTTTTTTAATTTCCTCAAAAGCCCTTTGTCGGGGTGTTTCCATTGCCAAAATAGCTTGGGCGTAGCTGGTAATCTGAGTATTATTAACGGAATTGTTTACAGGTGGTGTTTGACCATGGGCTTGGTAACTGAAGGTAAGACCGCTAGTAATCAAACTAGCAGTGGTGAGAATACCTAAACATAGAATCTGGGAGAGCATATGTTGCAGACTAGTGTGACAAAATAAATTAGGGGTTGGTTTCATAAAGTCTATGACACACAAGTATAATAGGAATAGTTAATAGCTTTGAATTATTTTAGGAGTCAGAAGTTCCAACCAAACTGCCTTTGAAGAAAATTTTTATCTTTTTGCTCTTTAATCTTGACCAGAACAACCTCTGTTTGGGTGGGGAAACTCCTCTAAATAAGTGGGCTGAATGAATCAAGAATCTCCAGCGCTTCTAGCCTTGGGAGTGTCTGCGAACTTGGCATACTTGACAAATTTCTATAACTTTTGTCTGCAGTGCGGATACTTCAGGGGATCCTTGCTTGAGACTTACTTCTAATTGTAGTAGTAGTGGTAAGCAAGAGATGAGTTGCTCTAGAGAAAGTAATTTGACTTCTTGCTGTAAGAAGTAAATGCGTTTAGGGTTGTTAATTTCGGCTACTTGGGCGATCGCTTGGGGGTTACGTTCTCCGTTTTCCATGGCTATCTTCACTAATAACCAGGTACGGAATTGACCTATGAGAGTAGCAACTATCCGTAGTCCTGGTTCTGCAGCATTGATCAGATCAGCTAAAATGCTCAAGGCTTTGGGTGTATCTCCCATTCTAATTGCTGCTGCTAATTGTAGACTATTTTGGGTAGTATTTCTGACTAATTGCGTAATGGTATCTATGTCTAGAGGCTTAGTGGTATTAGTTGTATAAAGTCGCAGTTTTTCCATTTCATTATACAGCAAGCGTGTATCATTACCTACAGCCTCAGCTAAAAGTTCTGCACCGCGGGAAGTTAGTTTCACCCCCACAGTTTCAGCCACTTGATTGACGGACTGTACCAGCAATTCTGTTTTCCAAGGTGGGATGAGGGAAAATTCTCGAAATTCACTAGCGCATTTTTTCAGTAATTTAGTGGATTTGATGCGTTCATCTGGTTTGTTGCGACTGGTGAGTAGTAACCAGGAGTTATCGGGAATTACTGACAAAGTTCGCGTTAGTTCTGCTAAAATGTTCTCTGGGCAATGCTGACAGAGTGTGCTATTGACTAGCCACACCAACCGTCCACCAGCACCAAAGGCTGGTGTCATCACTTGATTTAAACCAGCAATTGCTGCATCTGGTTGATCTGGTGATAGGATCGTATAGTTAAAACTTATCCACAGGGGATCAAGGATGCGATCGCGCAATGTCGCCACTGCTTTTTCTATGGCGAAATCATCTTCACCCCAATATACATAGATTGGCATAAGTTCACCCCAGATCAGATGCTGATATAAGTGGACAGAAAAAAATCATATTGTTAAGATAAGCGGTCAGATTTATGATTAAATCAAAAACAGTGCAACAATTACCGGCGCAATGGATAACACCAGAAAATTTTTGGTCTTATGGTCAGGTAATTTCGCCTATTGAAGATGGTAAAAATTTTGATGGGAAAGATGCGCAATTAAACTTACAAAATGGGACGCCGCGATTTTATCTTATGAGGCTAGAAAATCGGGGTCGTAATTTTGATAAAATTACTCGTCATTTGCAATGTACCCAATGTTTAGGTTCTTTAGGAGGAAAGGACTGGTTAATGGCTGTTTGTCCTCCTCATAATCATTTAAATCAACCGGTATTAGCCCAGATGGCTGCTTTCCGTATACCGGGAAATTGCTTTATCAAATTAAACCAGGGTACTTGGCACGCGGGACCCTATTTTGAACATGAAGTTGTAGATTTTTATAATTTAGAACTGGCTGATACTAATGTAGTGGATCATTTCACTCATGATTTATTCGAGAGTCATCAGTTAGAATTTGAAATCGTGACAAAGCCTTTTTCAGGCTCATGAAGTACACACCAATTCCCTATTCCCTGTTCCGGTGTTCCCTGAAACTAAAAAAAATTGTACCTCACGAGCATGGGAAATGGTGATATAATTCAGATAGTATACACCCTGAATAATGTTGGTATTCTGTGTTGATTTATAACCAATAGCAGTTCTCGGGTTGTGCTGAGATATTATTTAACTTTTATATATGGAATTGCAGCCTTATAGCATGCAGGGGTGTATCCTTGAACTGCTCAAAATTAGAAGGGAATCAGCGGAATAAATTTTGATAACAGAAACCGCGTTAATACCAATAAGTTAAATAGTATGAAAGACTGAAGGCAAACATCGCGAAAATCACAGGAATGACATTACTCAGTTCCAGTTTTCGTTTATTGAAAATTTGCCACAGGTTCATGATGATAACTACAGGCCATAAAATCGTTGTGACTAGAAACATCACAAAAGATAAAAATTTATCTTCGGGAGTAGAAGTAGGATGACGCAGAGAAAATTTTAGCCAATTGGTGAAGAAATAGCAGCTCATCAGGAAATAACTTAATAGTAATGTTACTTGGATCTGATTCATGTTTCACACTCCTTATGATTGGTACCAGTCAAGTGAATACAGCTATTATATGATTGGATTTCCCAAAATACAGATATATGTAACTTCGATCTTCTTTCTTCTGATACCGCACTAATATTTTTTAGTGAGATAGATAATATTACCCCTGAGAAGCAAACAGTATTTATGGTTAATTTCAGCTAAAAATTAGTGGGTGGCAATTATGACTAATTTTCAGTTAGACCAATTTACATTAATTCATTCTGGAACGAGTTGTCACAGGGGTGTAACCCCCGGTAACCAACTATACAAAAATAATGTATCAGTCATAGAAATCATCTGACCAATGTATAAATAATCAAAAAAAATACGCAGAGCAATTCCCGAGGTTGCCATTCTACTTTCTGGCATTTGTAGGTAGGCAGTAATCATTGTCTTAGCTCAATGAGCTATGGAGATTTACAGCTTGGAATTAGAAAGCATACGATAACTATAGCCGAGATGGGAATCTTTTTGAATGTATTGTTTCATCCTATCGAGGTCAATAAATTCGTCAGCAACATCAATTAAATTATCGCTAGTCATGGTTCGCAAACTAACCAATTCAACGCGAGAACCTGTAGCGGTAACTGCATTGACCGCATAGGCTAAATCTCCGTCTCCACTGACTAAGATAGCTGTATCATAGTAAGGAGCTAAGGTAATCATATCCACAGCAATTTCTACGTTCAAGTTGTGTTTTTTTGTATGGTCTGCCAGTTGTACTTCTTTGGTAACCACACGATAACCATTTCGACGCATCCAAAAAAGAAAACCTTGTTGCTTTTCGTTAGGGCGTGAACGTGTCGCACTTAGTCTTGAGGTATCGATAGCAGTGTAAAAGAAAGCTCGCAACAACCGCGAACCCCCAGTTAAATAACACAGCAATTTGAGATAGTCGATTTCAATACTCAATTGTAAAGCTGTTTGAAATAGACTGACGCCATCAATGAAAATAGCTACTCGACCACGATTTTCAATATTTAATGAGGAACCATCAGATAATTGCTCTATTTTTGGGGAATGTTCATTTTTGGCACTATTTTTTATCAAGTTTTTTCTGGGTAAATCAGGTTCTTCCTGTGGTCGTTTATGGGGCTTTTCTGCTTTGGTAAAATTGGTGCTAGTCATTGACTCCTCTAGATTTTAAATTTGGCAACGCTTTGGGGTAATTTGTCAATAGTCTCGTTTCATGGTGTAAATAGAGCTACCATTTGCAACAGTTTAAATCCCGGAATCAAAGTTTTTTGATTTTACCAAGGGGGGACTAGTTGCAAATAAACTCAAATTGTCCTAATTGTAGAGATTCCCAAATGTAAAGCCCAGAGCAGTGATTCAATCTGGTTAACGCAGGTTTTACGCAATCTTTCCTGTGCCTACAGGTATGTTTTTCATGACTTACTGCTAATGCATATAGGTTGACTACAGGACATAATAACTTGGGTGAACCCCGCTTCCTGTAATGGTAGAAGTAAGCTTGAACCTTTGGCAGTTATTCTTATTGTACATCTCTATGAAAAAATTCCACATTAAGGCAATCTTTGTATATTCCTCTAGTGATATTTACTCTTAGAGGATGTTGGGAAAGTATTAAACAGGTAATTTTTATATTAGGGAACAGCGAACAGGGAACAGGGAACACACCGAAGAATTGGGCAACACACAAAAAACAATAAAATCCAGTCCCCTCCCCTTACAAGGGGAGGGTTAGGGTGGGGTCAAACAATAGTTGATACACTAATCATGACTTATCAAACATTCTCTTAATGTTTGAGTTAAAGTTATCAAAACTAAATATTAGTTATTACTTAATTTTAAAATTTAAGCAGAATAATGGAATTGCCTATTTTCCACTTATATGGCTAATTTAATTTATTTAACGGAAAACGATGCATACTCCAGACCGTTACTATTCATACTTTTACCCTAACTACCTATAATCTGCTGTATGACATCGGCAGGAGTTAAAATGAAAAAATACCCCCAGTAGTTAACTGAGGGATTCTGCAAGTCGGTATTGTCGCACAACGATATTCGAGAATTTAATCATATTAAGTCTTAAGTAAGAAAATATGCCAAATTGCCAAATTGTTTTCGATCGCCATAAACCTAGGTCTATTGGTAGATGACCAAATTTATTTTGGGGAATGAGTCATAAAACTGAAACTACCTTTAAGATCATCAGTAAAGGTATCTTTAGTAGCTTTGGCATGAAACGTATTGTCTTGATTGCTGGATTTGAATCGTTTAATGCTGACTTGTACAAGAAGGCGGCTGAATCAGCTAAATCACGCTGTCCTCATTTGGATATTCGGGTGTTTAGCGATCGCAATATTACCAGTGACCCAGGGGAAGTAGAAGCAGCACTGGATGGCGCGGATGTGTTTTTCGGCAGCTTACTATTTGATTATGATCAGGTTTTGTGGCTGCGCGATCGCATTAACCAAATTCCCATCCGTCTGGTATTCGAGTCAGCCTTAGAGCTAATGAGTTTAACCAAATTGGGTAACTTTGCCATTGGCGACCAACCCAAAGGAATGCCAAAACCAGTTAAATTCATCCTGGACAAATTCAGCAACGGACGGGAAGAAGACAAACTTGCTGGGTATATTAGCTTCTTAAAAATCGGTCCTAAACTACTGAAATTCATTCCAGTAAAGAAAGTTCAAGACTTACGCAACTGGTTAATTATCTATGGATATTGGAACGCTGGCGGTTCTGAAAACCTTGCTGCCCTATTCTGGATACTAGCAGAAAAATATTTAAATTTAAAGGTTGGCGACATTCCCCCACCGCAGGAAACCCCGAATATGGGGTTACTGCATCCTGAATATGAGGGATTTTTCACATCCCCCCGGGAATATTTAAAGTGGTATCTGGGGCGGCAGATGTCTCCCCTGGGATTATTATCAAAGGGCGGGGAAGATGGCCGCCCGACAAAACCAGTAGTAGGTATTCTCCTTTACCGTAAACACGTAATTACGCAACAACCATACATTCCCCAACTCATTCACCGTTTTGAGCAAGGGGGTTTAATTCCCTTACCCATTTTTATCAACGGCGTAGAAGGACACGTAGCGGTAAGGGATTGGATGACCACCGACCATGAAGCCCAGCAACGAAAACAAGGTAATATAGAAACTTACTCGCTGTCAGATCAAGCAGTCCAGGTAGATGCAATTGTCTCTACCATTGGCTTTCCCTTAGTAGGCGGTCCGGCCGGTTCAATGGAAGCAGGCCGCCAGGTGGAAGTAGCTAAACGCATCCTGACAGCGAAAAATGTACCTTATATAGTAGCAGCACCCCTGCTGATTCAAGATATTCACTCCTGGACACGTCAAGGTGTTGGCGGACTGCAAAGTGTAGTGTTATATGCTTTACCAGAGCTAGATGGGGCAATAGATACTATTCCCCTGGGGGGGTTAGTGGGTGAACAAATTTATCTGGTGCCAGAACGAGTACAACGGTTAATTGGTAGAGTTAAAAATTGGGTTTCCTTGCGGCAGAAATTGCCATCTCAACGTAAAATAGCAATTATTTTATATGGATTTCCCCCTGGTTATGGGGCTGTGGGAACTGCGGCTTTATTGAATGTTCCCCGCAGTCTGGTTAAGTTTCTCCACGCCCTCAAAGACCAAGGTTATGATGTTGGGGATATCCCCGAGGATGGGGAAGAATTAATTCGTCAGGTGAAAGCAGCAGATGAAGAAATGGAAACCTGGCAAAAAAATCAGCCTTTTCCCTCCTCTGCTAATACTGTTCATGTCCGTAAACTAGAAAGATGGTTGGGGTATCTGCTGACTTCCCGCATTGAAAAACAATGGAAGTCTCTACGGGGAACTGGAATTAAAACCTATGGGGAAGAATTACATATTGGCGGTATACAGTTAGGTAATATTTGGATTGGTGTACAGCCGCCTTTGGGTATACAAGGCGACCCGATGCGGTTAATGTTTGAACGGGATTTAACTCCCCATCCCCAATATGCGGCTTTCTATAAATGGCTACAAAATGATTTTGCGGCTGATGCTGTGGTTCACTTTGGGATGCATGGGACAGTAGAATGGTTGCCTGGCTCCCCCCTGGGTAATACTGGTTATTCTTGGTCGGATATTTTATTGGGAGATTTACCTAATCTATATATATATGCCGCCAATAATCCTTCTGAGTCGATTTTGGCCAAGCGTCGGGGTTATGGGGTGTTAATTTCTCACAATGTCCCCCCCTACGGTCGCGCTGGTTTGTATAAAGAGTTGTTATCTTTGCGAGATTTAATTGCGGAGTATCGAGAAGACCCGCAGAAAAATTATGCTTTGAAGGAGGTGATTTGTAAGCAGATTGTTGATACTGGTTTGGATGCTGATTGTCCGTTTACTGATGCTCAACGTTTGGGAATTGCTTTTAGTCCTGAGAATGTGAGGATGTTTAGCGCTCACGCCTTTGATGATTATTTGCTGAAGTTGTATGAATATCTCCAGGTGTTGGAGAATCGTCTGTTTTCTTCTGGGCTGCATATTTTGGGGGAAGCGCCGAATGAGGAGGAGTTAGCGGGATATTTAGAGGCTTATTTTGGCAAAGAATCCCAGGGAAGGACAGAACACCCACAGGAGGAGGAGTTAGTTACTGACTTGTTGATGCAGTCTACTGATGAGTTGAGGAGTTTGTTAAGGGGTTTGAATGGGGAGTACATTTTACCTGCGCCTGGGGGTGATTTACTGCGGGATGGTGCGGGGGTGTTACCTACGGGCAGAAATATTCATGCTTTAGACCCTTATAGAATGCCTTCTCCTGCTGCTTATGCTCGGGGACGGGAAATTGGGGAGAAAATTATTGCCCAGCATTTGGCGGAACATAAAACTTATCCGGAAACGGTGGCGGTGATGTTATGGGGTTTGGATGCGATTAAAACTAAGGGTGAGTCTCTGGGTATTCTTTTGGAGTTGGTGGGGGCGGAACCTGTGAAGGAGGGGACTGGGCGTATTGTCCGTTATCAGTTAAAGCCCTTAGCTGAGGTGGGACATCCCCGCATTGATATTTTGGGGAATTTATCGGGGATTTTTCGGGATAGTTTTGTCAATATTATTGAATTATTAGATGATTTGTTTCAACGGGCGGCTGATGCTGATGAACCCGAAGAGCAGAATTTTATTAGAAAGCACGCTTTGGCTTTGCAGTCCCAAGGGGTAGAGAATAGTTCGGCAAGATTGTTTTCTAATCCCGCTGGTGATTTTGGTTCTTTGGTCAATGATCAGGTGGTTGATGGTAATTGGGAATCTGGGGAGGAGTTGGGTAAGACTTGGGAAGGTCGCAATGTGTTTAGTTATGGTAGACAAGATAAGGGTCAGGCTAGACCAGAGGTTTTAAATACTTTATTAAAAACTAGCGATCGCATTGTTCAAGAAATTGATTCTGTGGAATATGGTTTAACCGATATTCAGGAATATTACGCTAATACTGGGGGTTTAAAAAAAGCGGCGGAAAAGCAACGGGGTAAAAAGGTGACTACCAGCTTTGTGGAAAGTTTTTCCAAGGACAGCACCCCCCGGAATTTAGATGATTTACTCCGTATGGAGTACCGCAGCAAGTTAGTCAATCCCAAATGGGCGCAAGCCATGGCTAATCAAGGTTCTGGGGGTGCATTTGAAATCTCCCAACGGATGACGGCGTTAATTGGCTGGGGTGGTACTGCTGATTTCCAGGATGACTGGGTATATGACCAAGCAGCAGATACTTATGCTTTAGATGCTGAAATGGCGGAGAAGTTACGCCGGGCTAATCCTGAAGCTTTTCGGAATATTTTAAGCAGAATGATTGAGGCACATGGGCGGGGTTTATGGCAAGCGGATGCAGATAAAATCGGTAAGTTGCGTCAGTTATATGACTTAACAGAGGAACAATTGGAAGGTGTGACGGTTTAACTAATTGTCAATTATTTGCTTAAAACATAGTTGATACACTAATCATGACTTGACAAACATCCTCTCAGAAGCAAGAATCCCCCGCTACATTGCTTTGCAGTTAGCGCTTGAGTTTCAAATTTAATAATAACTGCTGCCCGAAGGCGATCGCCTCTTCTGGGGTAGAAACTTTTCCCTCAGCTTGTGCAATGGCAATTTCTGTCAATAATTCGCCTAATTTTGGGGAAGGGGGAATATTTAGTGCTATGATTAAATCATCGCCACTCACTAATTTAGTGGGATGGGCAACCAGATCATCAGGGTTCAGGTACCGGCTGATTAATGGTGCATAGGCGCGTAGCGACTTGTGGCCTGAGGTCGCCGATACCAGATTATTATCTATTAAGGCTAAGATGATTGTAGCCGCAAATACATTTCCCGCCTCTTGGAAGAAAAAATATTGTTCTCTCACAGACATATGAGGCGATTTGAGTAGGGGAAACAGCTTTAGGGCGGTGGTCACAGCCTGAATTTCAGCACGGCTGTAAGTGAGTGCTTGGAGTTGGATTTTAGCAACTTCTGGGTCAGGGTGAACTAGACAAGCGAGTTTAGCAATGCCTAACCAAGTAGTTTTGACTGTATCCCGGATATGCTGCTGTAATTTTACATCTAATTGTGGCCAATATTTAGCAATTACACCAGCTACTGTGTCTACTGTTGCCAATTTTTGCCAACTTTCGGGGGTCGCATGGGGAAAGAAAGGCGCAAGTAAATGATGTGACGCGGCTTTAACTAGCCAAAATGTCCCTTGAGGATTTGCTAATAAATAAGCAACTTCTCCCCGTACTCGTTCCGGAGCGACTTGTGTGATCTGTGGTGCTAAGGTGGCAATAGTTGCCTGAGTAGTCGGTTCAATGGTAAAACCAAGTTGGGCAGCTTGACGATATGCCCGCATTAATCGCAGGGGGTCATCTTGAAGATTAGCCGGTGATACCATGCGTAATATACCCCGTTGTAAATCATCATAACCGTGTAAGGGGTCGAAGATGGTTTGGGTATGGGGATGATAAGCGATCGCATTAATGGTAAAATCCCTTCTAGATAAATCTGCCTCTAAACTATCTCCCTCCTGTTGGGCAAAATCCGCTGTAGCGTTGGGAAATACCACCCGAGCGATTTGCCTTTCGGGGTCGAGTAGTACAAAACCAGCATGATAATGGCGGGCGATGGTGTGAGCTAGCAGCACCGCCTGAGATGGAATAATAAAATCGAGATCCAAATATTCACGAGTCTTACTCAACAGGGCATCACGCACTGCACCACCTACCATATAAGCAGATGATGGGAGAAGTTGCCAGTTAAAAGGGCAATTTTCGGTAACTAGAGTGAGATTTCTCAAACTGTGGATTGTCATAAAAATCAACCCAACAACTAGTGAATACAACTTGGGCTTAAGTTACATTAACATTAACAGTAAAATAGGTTTTTGGAGTCAGTTCGATTATGTGTATTTGTGTGAACTGCCACTACGTAGACCGCTGTCAAACCTACCACGCAGTAGAAACACAGCACCAACAGCCACACCTAACTGAAAATCCCACCTTTGATCCGAGTGAACCTTCCATCAACGTCAACATTCGTACCAGCCAAGATGTCATTGAAATGGAGTGGGACGTGGTGGGTTGTTTGAGCTTTAAGCAGGAAGTGGGTAAGTGGTCAAAATTGCGTCCTGGAGAACTAGTACCAACCTGAACCAATACAATTACCATTGAAGGCGGCTACTACTGAGTGACGAGGGTAGCCGTTTAGGCAAAAATCAAGGCCATGTTTCCTCCTGTATGGATTCTTATCGTTTAATGTACTCAGTTGCTTTGTAACTGTTATGTGCATCTAACATAGAGGTTAAATGACTGTGGAATATACCATTGTAATTAGCCGTGATTCAACAAATAGAAGACCTTGGAGCCAAACCCTACGCATTATCCCTACACACAACCACTCCCTCACTGGGTTTGGCTATCAGTGATTTTAATAGTGAAAGTCGTGCTCATACTTGGGATTTGGGGCGTGATTTATCTAGTTACATCCATCAATACTTAGTAGAATTTATTAAGCCCCACACTTGGGAAGAGTTAGGATTTATTGCTGTAGCTAAAGGTCCTGGTGGTTTTACCGGAACCAGGATAGGCCTTGTCATTGCCCGCACCTTAGGACAACAATTAAATATCCCTGTATTTACCATTTCCACCTTAGCCGCATTAGCTTGGGCTAAAAAACCTCAAAACCAGCAAAAATCGGGGGTAATAGCCGTAGAAATGCCAGCACAAAGGGGAAAAGTGTTTGGTGGGATATATGAACCATCCGCTGATCAGTCGAGCATCAGAGCCTTATTACCGGATACTGTATTCACACCGGAAACATGGCAAGAAACCTTAGCTAACTGGCAGAGTGAATATAAACTAATTAAAGCTACATCTAACTTGGCTATAACTGTAGGCAGTATTTTGGAATTGGCTTATTTAGATTGGCAAGAAGGTAAACATCCCCATTGGTTCGATGCTCAACCATATTATGGGCAGCACCCCGTAGAAAATTAACATATTTTTACATCTCCTTACCCTCTTCCCTGGGTGGAACAGCGAGAGACAGGTACAACCCATCCTCGCTGAGGATATACAACTAAGCTGTCAAAGAAGCGATCGCTTGTTCAACAGCTTGTAAAGCCAAATTGATTTCCGCCTCAGTGACAATCAACGGGGGTACGAAGCGGACAACCTTGGGACCTGCGGGTACTAACAACAGACCCTGCTCTATAGCCACCTGCACAATATCAGCGGCGGTGATCTGAATATCTGCTTGTAACTCCATACCATTGATTAAACCCCAACCGCGGACTTCAGAAATCACATGGGGATATTTAGCGGCGATGGCGTTTAATCCGTCACGTAACTGAGCACCCCTGGCTTCCACATTTTGCAAAATATTTTCTTTTTCCAAAGTCTGACAAACAGCCAAGGCCACACCACAAACAAAGGGGTTACCGCCAAAAGTACTGGCGTGTTCTCCTGGTTGAAAAACATCGCAGAACTTCTTACTCATCATCGCCCCAATGGGGATACCGCCACCCAAACCTTTCGCACTGGTAAAGATATCTGGTTCCACACCTAGATATTCATAACCCCATAACTTACCGGTGCGTCCCATACCAACTTGCACTTCGTCGAACATCAACAAAATACCAGTTTCATCACAAAGTCGCCGTAGCTTTTGGAAATAAGCCAGATCCCCCGGGCGGACACCACCCTCTCCTTGCAAGGGTTCAATCAGAATTGCGGCGACACGATAATCACCTTCATCTAACTCACTAATTGCTGCCTCAAAGGCACTAACATCGTTATAGGGAACATATTCAAAGCCGGGGACTAAAGGATCAAAGTATTTTTGATACTTCGGTTGTCCGGTGGCGGTGATTGTCGCCAAAGTCCGACCGTGGAAACTAGCATTGGCTGTGAGGATAATCGGTTTGTCAATTTCTAGAACCGTGTGAGCATATTTGCGCGCTAGTTTAATGGCTGCTTCGTTAGCTTCAGCACCGGAATTACAGAAAAATACCCGGTCTGCACAGGAGTGTTGAACTATCCATTGGGCTAATTGACCTTGTTCGGGAATATAGTACAAATTAGAAACATGGTGCAGTTTTTGGATTTGGCGCGTTACCGCCTCTACCATAGCCGGGTGGGCGTGACCCAGGGTACAAGTGGCTATTCCGGCCACAAAGTCCAGATATTCACGTCCCTGGGTATCCCAAACCCGACAACCTGCACCCCGGTCTAAAGCTAGGGGAAACCGAGCATAGGTTGACATAACAGCTTCATTGAAGCTATCAGCGTCAAAAGGGCTGGATGACATAGAATTTGATGTTGGGGGGATGGTAGCTTGCTCAATGAGAGTTTCTATACTCACGGCCGCGCCTCCTGATATCTCTTTAATTTTAATAGTCACTTACTAGTTTGCTAGAAATTATTAAAAATAACATTTTATTTATTAAATCTGATACTTTTTTCTAGGTGAACGGTTAAATATTCTGCCAAACGATGGTAACGGTAAAATAACTTTGTATTCCACACTTGAGAAAAAATACCGAAGACTCCAACAAGAACTCACCCTGGGGACTATCTCCCTGGGGGGCGTTTTTCTCACCGGTACTTTATGGTACAAGTTCATGGAGGGTTGGTCATGGGAAGAAGCGGCTTATATGACAGTGATTACCTTAACTACTGTGGGCTTTGGGGAGACTAATCCCTTGAGTAGAAAAGGACGATTATTTACAATTGCCTTGATTTTGTTGGGTGTAGTCACTATTGGTTACATGATCAATAGATTTACAGAAGCCGTCATTCAAGGCTACTTTCAAGAAGGAATGAGATTACGGCAGCAGAGAAGGTTAATGGAAACCCTGACACAACATTATATCATCTGTGGATTTAGTCGCACTGGCCGTCAAATTGCTAAGGAATTTCAGGCCGAAGGCGCACCTTTTGTGGTGGTTGATTCGGATTTAGAATCTGTAGAACAGGCACAAGCACAAAATTACATAGCATACCAGGGCGATGTCACTCTGGATGATACCCTCTTGAGGGTGGGGGTAGACCGAGCAGTTTGCATTGTGGCGGCTTTACCTTCTGATGCTGAAAATTTATATACTGTATTGACTGCAAAAACACTGAACCCGAAAATTAGAGCGATCGCCCGGGCTAGTACGGAGGAATCGGTAAAAAAAATAAAACGCGGCGGGGCGGATATCGTGGTTTCACCTTATATTACTGGTGGTAAGCGGATGGCGGCCGCAGCCTTAAGACCCCAGGTGTTGGATTTTGTCGATGGTTTTATCTCTAGTGCAGAACGCCAGTTTTATATGGAACAGTTTCTAGTAGACCCCCTGGTATGTCCTCTGGTGGGTCAGAGTTTAAAAGAAACAAGGTTGCGATCGCAATCTGGGGCTTTAGTGATTGCCATTCGCCGCGCTGATGGTAGTCTGATTGGCGGTCCGACTGGGGATACTATTTTATTACCTGGAGATACACTAATTTGCCTGGGAACATCAGAGCAATTACGTAGGCTTAACCAAATTCTCATCCCTATTAATGCTCAACCACGACACCGAGGGAGAAATATTTAATTAACGCTAACATCCAAGTAAAGCCTTTGGTGTGTGTCCAATAAAGTATACACCAAGCTCCCTGTTCCCTGTTCCCTGTTCCCTGTTCCCTTGATATTTGATTTAAATTCAATTCCAACCGTGTAAGGGTGCAATCTCTTTCGTAAAAGTGGCGATAATTCTTGGGGGTGCAACTGATATTAAAATACTCGGATAAACTGCTGCACCCCATAGGGGATGAATCAGTACACGACATTTGTTTTTTATAACTGGATAGTTGAGCAAAGCTTGCACTACTGCTGTGTCGTTGTGGGGAATTTTGCCCGGACGTGACAGTAAAGGATAGCCAGTGCGAGGATCAATCAGGTCTGTTAAATAGCCGCAATCTCTGAGTTTAAATGCTAAATCGCAACCAAACCGCATAAACTTTTCTCGTAAGCGTTCTTTCTCTAATTCTATTGCGGTGGTTCTTTTTACTAGTTGATAACGTGATTGTTGTAAAACAATTACAACCCATATACAAGGTTGATTTTTCCAGTCTGGTAATATCTGTTCGCAGTTGGCACAGATATAATGGCTGGGGGGATGAATAGAAATCTGCACCGCTTGTCCTGTTTCGCCAACTAAATTAATAGGACAGGTTTGCTCCGATAGCGATAGTGTGGCGTTAGCCATAGTGTAAACTGGGGAATAGTTCACTATATTAATTCGGTTTTCGCAAGTTTTACATTAAACTATTGCTATGATGATAACTCTTAAAAGTTCATAAAACTCATGAAATTTGCATAATTATTGATGTTTCTTAAAATTTGTTGTGTATGAGTGCTGATTTTTTGAGTCTGATGTTTATGGTTTATTAGGTTATACGTATAAATTATCATACATTTAATACTTACAGCACTTCTCAAGTAAATAAAGTACACACTTTAAGATCATAAATCTTGTGGGGTGGGCATCCTGCCCGCCCTTGTACCTACTCAGATAAAATGCGCTGTATATAAGGGAAAATTCCCCCCTGGTACAAAAATAAAGGTCAAAACCTCAAAGGTATGACCTTTATAGAAGACTGGTGTCTAATTAAGTTTGAGCGCATTAACTGGGACTTCATCCCAAGAGTTAACTATTCGCAATTGTGCTACCCAACCGGCTAATTTTTGGCTATCAGTCAAATTTTCTTCAAAGGATTGATGACAGTGTTTAGCTTGGGATTCATCACAACAAGCAATACAAGCGTGAATCATACCCGAAGGATCAATTTGCTCGTTTACCCAAATTGTCATAGAATGTATCCCCCTAAGGTAATTTAATATTTTATGTTTTTAGAATACTACTCAAGGGTGGGACTTTCATAAACTCACAACTCCTGGGGAATTAGAAAACATCAGCTGGGTCAGCTTTACGTAGTTTACCCATGGCGATCGCCCCAGAAAAACTACACATAATAACCGTGAGAATAAATACAGTTATGGCTCGTTCTACCTTCATAGTTATGGGTAGCATGGTGGCGGCGTAGGTTAACTGATATAATCCAAATGACAGGAAAAAAGCGGGTATATAACCCAAAACAGCTAAAAATAAAGCCTCTTGTAGCAAAACCCCCAAGAGATAACCATCGGTATATCCAATGGCTTTGAGGGTGGCGTATTCTGGTAGGTGTTCGGAGACATCAGAGTAAAGAATCTGGTAGACAATCACTATACCGACAATAAACCCCACTACCACACCTAAACCAAAAATGAAACCAATCCCAGTACTCTCGGCCCAGTAATTCTGTTCTATTTGGGCGAAATCTTCTATGGTTAATACTTTAATATCATTGGGTAAGCCTGCGGCTAGTTGCGATCGCATTTCCTCAATATTTACACTAGGCTTGAGTGTAATTAATCCTACCTCTGTCTTATCTCTTTGGCGTTCGGGGAAGAGTTGTAAAAAGGTAGAGTCACTGGTAATGACATTCCCATCCGCAGCAAAGGAAGCACCATTATTAAATAACCCCCGAACACTGATGGCTTGATTATTGAGTTCTGTGTTAAAGTTACCTGTGGTTGCGAAAATATCACCCACTGCGCCATATTCTGGACGACCATCTTGATCAAACAGAACTTGATACAATGACTTGAGATGATGCTGATTTTGTTGTACTGCGGGAAATCTAAACGCCGGTGCTACAGGGTCAATACCCCAAACTAAAATAGCACGATCCAAACGTGTTTGGGGATTGCGCCATTGTCCAGTGCCAATATAAACAGAATTTACTGATTGTACACCCTCATAACCCAATGTTTGATAAAGTCGCTCTCTAGAAAAGCTTTTGACTGAAAATAAAGTTTGAAATTGAGGATTAATTAAAACTAAATCTGCTTGTAGGTTCCGATGCGGTTTGGTAGCTGCGTCAAATAGCGCACTTTCAAACCCTAGCTGAATAAACATCAGCATATCAGCAAATGTAATACCTGCGACGGCGACTAGTAAACGAGTTTTTTCTTTCATTAACTGTCGCCATGCAAGGGGGGTTTTATGTAAAAATTTGAAAAACATATAGAAATCCGGTTTGGTTTCTCAATTGATTTGTCTAGGTAGGGAACAGGGAACAGGGAACAGGGAACAGGTAAGAAGAATTGCCGTGTGTACTGAGTCTTGTTCAAAAATCAAATAGGAGTCCTATATGAGTGTTATAATTCAATGGCTGTTTGCACTTGTAAGTTAGTTAATCCCGCTACTTTTTGACTGTCTGTGGGATCTAGGCGAATTCTTACCTCAATGACTCGACTATCTAGGTTTTCCCCTGGTTGGTTGCTAAATACATTTTGTCTATTTACCTGTAGGCCAATTTGAGAAACTGTTCCCCGCAATTCACCATCAAATGCTTGACTGGTAACTACTGCTGATTGTCCTAGTTGAATTTTACTAATATCGGTTTGATACACTTCTGCTATAGCAATCATTTGCTGGGTTTGTGCTAGTTGCGCAATTCCATCATCCCCAATTTTTTCGCCCTTACGGGCGTGAATTTTCAGGATTTGTCCCTGTATTGGTGCTTTAATATAGGCAGATTCTAAGTTGGTTTTCATTTGTTTGAGTACGGCGGTTGCATTCTCAATTTCACTTTTGGCTAGTTCTATATCTACCGGGCGAATTTCAGCAATACTGTTGAGTCTGGCTTTTGCTTCTGTGATTTGTTTATTCCCGGTGGAGTTGATGCGCTTGAGCGCAACTTGCGCTTGGGTTAATTCTCTGCTTGCTGTGGAGTTAATGCGCTTGAGAACTGCTTGCGCTTGTTTTAGTTGCTGTTGTGCGATGTCTAAACTTAAGCGTTTATTGTCAAATAAAGAATTAGAAATTACTCCATCAGCAGATAGTTGCTGATAACGTTCATATTCCCCTTGGGCGTTATTGAGTTCTACTTGCAGTTTGTTAATTGTCGCCTCTTGTGCTATCCTTTCCCCCATCCATTGTGCTTCTATGCGGGCGATCGCTTCTTGCTGGGCGATGATGTCTGTTTCTAACTCAGCTTGTAAACGTTCAATTGTTGCTTGTTGCGCCTGAATTTCTCCAGTTTTAGCCCCCGCTTGAATTTGAGCTAGTTTAGCAACAGCAACTCTGATCTGTTTTTCTGCTTGGAATACAGCAGTTTGGAGACGGTTTATTGAGTCGAGAATTGCTACTACTTGCCCAGATTTGACTGGCTCTCCTTCCTGTACTAAAATCTCAGCTATGCGATCGCCATCTAATTGTAGTGGTGCTGATAGGCTAATTACTTCTGTTTCTGGTTCTAGTCTTCCTAATGCGGTAACTCTGGTTGCAGTTGGCGGATTTTCTACGGCTACGGTATTTTCACTACTTAAATTAAACTGGGATAGTCCATAAATAGCAATTCCCGATGTCATTACTGTAGCACCTACCACTAATATGATTAACTTTTGATGGGGAATTTTAAATCGCACATTTGGGGACATTTTTACCTCTTTTAATTACTGTTTTTCAGATTTATGGAGTTTAGGATTTACAGCGCACTTCATCTGAGTTAGGTACAATAGGTCACAGATATCATCACTCAATAAGTCACCCAAAAAAAACAGTGGGTCACTGACTCTACATTGACCCACTATTTGTATGTGCCTAATTATTAGTCATCTTACTAAAAACCCGGTAGTAAAACCATGTAGTTGCTTCCTTGAGAGGAAACAGCAAATAGGTAAGAGGATTGATAGTGACAATAATATTCCGGTAATCTCGCCTTGCTAAAAACAAGATACCACGAGCTACCTGCTGGGCTGACATGACTCCATAGGGATTAAGTGAACTTTTGAACGGACCCAATATTAACTTACGAATTACACAACTTCCATCCAACCGCTTGAGGGTGACAATATTCCCTAATGTGCGTTTACTCAGTTCATACAAAGGACTGAAAGCGGGGGAAACTTCAGCCTCAGAAGTATTCACCCAAATTTCCTTAGTTGCTCTATCTTGTGGTCCGGTGATTGTAGTTAAAAATATATCTATCAGTCGCACTGCGGAAAAAGTGTTCACTTCATAGGAAGTAGCGATCGCCTCCGGTGTGCGATTGTTGTAGACATTCACACCGTGATTAATAATCAAGATATCGACTTTCTTCAAACTATCCTTGAGTTGGGCTTCATTCCCCAATTCCCAGGAAAGCACCTTTAAATTACTCTGGGGTGCTAATTTTTCCGGGTTGGTGGTTAAGGCCACTACTTTAGCATTATGCTTGAGTAGTTCTGCTACTAATGCTTGACCCAGAGCGCCGGATGCTCCTGTTAAAGCGACGGTTTTACCTTTGAGAGATAATGATGTACCCAGTATTTTATCCACTAGAGGAAATACACCACTGTAGTAAGCATTGACATCATCAAAATGATGTCGCCAATGGTAAGAACGATTCACCCACCACACAGAAGGGATGATTTGTAACGGTCCGGGTAAGTGATTGTAGTCTGTATCGATTTTACCAGAAAAATATCGCACAGAAGCGCCATACAAGAAAGTACAGCCATAGACTACTCCCAGCCATAACCCCATGTGGTTAACCAGTAAGGCAATGATTGTTAAAACCACCACTAGTAAACCGGACTCAACCACATCATGATACAGCTGTGAGTCCTGGTAAGCTTGTAGGGAGACTATAGACAAATCCCGCCGATATACTTGATGATGCTTATTGTGCCATTTAGCTAACCATTTCACCTGGTGACACAAAACATGGTAACTATCTCTGAATACTTCCGCTAGGAGCAGTGAAAACACTCCCCACCCAGCAAACTGCACACAAGCAAGTAAGTTAAACATAATTAACATAAGATATTATAATGTAGTTTTTTCTATGCTATTTGCCATATTACATTAGGTAATCAACTTAAATCACTATTGTATTAATGTTATTAAACATAAAAAATTTAAATGTATAAATACATATTTTTAGGTTAAAATCATTATTGCTTACCTAAAGCTGTTTGGTAAACCATACCATTAAGATTAGGAAATAGTCCTTAATCTATTGTTTGGGGTAGATATAAATGTAGTACACTGCCAAACATCTTTTTATCTACGCTGGTGGATACACAAATTAATTATTTTTTTTTATCCCAAATAGCCACAAGCAGCATTCAAGGTCTAAATGTGCGCGACAAGGATTAAAGTAATTTAATTTTTGTCGTCCGAGTTAAATAGTTGAAATTCAATGTTAAGTAAAATGACTCAAACTAACAACCTCTTTGTACAAATCAACGGTGATAGCGTACTGTACCCTCTTTCCTCCTACGCTACGGAAGATAGAAACGGTCAGTTCAGCATTACAAACAATCAAACCCAATTAGAACTCAAAGGTAACACTTGGAAAAAACTCGACTTCGGAAACAACTACACCATTACCGCAAATACGATCCTAGAATTTGACTTCCAAAGCACCATCGAGGGAGAAATTCACGGACTTGGGTTTGATAATGATAATGTACTGAGCACAAATTGGCTATTCAAACTCAGTGGAACCCAGAATGCGGGATTAGGAACCTTTGATAACTACGTGACAGGTTCCGGGTGGCAGACTTACCAGATTCCAGTGGGAAATTTCTTCGGAGGTAACTTTCAGTACTTCGTCTTTAGCAACGACCATGATGTATCATCACCTACTGGTAATGGTCAATTCCGGAATGTGAGAATTTATGAAAATGTAGCAGTACTAGACATCTACCCTGCTAACGCAGTGCAAGCAGAAGGCGACACAGGGACAACCCCCTTCACCTTCACCGTCACCCGTAGCGGCGACACCACAGGTACAAGTACCGTCAACTGGTCTGTTACAGGTACGGGTGACAACCCTGCTACTGCTGATGACTTTGGGGGGGGAACATTACCATTTACGGGTTCACTTGAGTTTGCCCCAGGGGAAACCACCAAGGAATTTATAGTCGGCGTAAGTGGTGACATTAGTTATGAAGCTGATGAAGGATTCAGCGTGACCTTATCTAATCCTGTGGGCGCCATCATCAACACAGACACTGCAGAGGGAACCATTCTCAATGATGATGTGCCAGCTACCCTAGACATTGCCCCTCTTAACGCAGTGCAAGCAGAAGGCAATGAAGGACTCACCCCCTTCACCTTCACCGTCACCCGTAGCGGCGACACCACAGGTACAAGTAGCGTCAACTGGGCGGTGACCCTTTCCGGTGGGGCTGATGCTGCTGACTTTAGCCTCACTCCGGCCATTAACAACAGCCGAAGGGAGACAACCACACCATCATGGCCTTATGCACCAAATCGACTGATAGTTCAATTCAAGCCAGGAGTTACCAGCACCCAAGCCAATGAAATTAAAAATAGCCTGGGAGTAGTCAAGACACAAAACATCGGACTCACCGGGGCAGAAATTTGGGAACTACCAGAAACAACCTCCGTAAAAACAGCCCTGGCCACCTACGGTAGGAGTCCAGTATTTAAATACATCGAGCCTGATTATAGGGTCACCACCGCCGCCACCATTCCCAACGACCCCGGCTTTAACCTCCTGTGGGGACTACATAACACAGGACAAACGGGAGGTACTCCAGATGCAGACATCGATGCCCCAGAAGCCTGGGACATTCAAACTGGTGACCCGAACTTAGTAATTGGTGTAATTGACACCGGAGTAGATTATACCCACCCAGACTTAGTGGGCAACATTTGGACAAACACCGGAGAAATTGCTGGCAATGGTATAGATGATGACGGGAACGGCTACATAGACGACATCATGGGTTGGGACTTTGCCTATAACGACAACAACCCCATGGATGTAGACGGACAT
>NZ_JAQMTM010000159.1:0-8127 GCF_028331085.1 Anabaena sp. CS-542/02 | reverse complement strand
AGGTGATTTTAGACACTTCTTGATCCCCCCTAACCCCCCTTAAAAAGGGGGGAACTAGAGTCAAAGTCCCCCTTCTCAAGGGGGATTTAGGGGGATCTAAAAATATTTGATACACTAATCATGACTTGACAAACATCCTCTCATTGATAACAATAAAAAACTTTTGAAACAACCTCTAATGCCGATAGTAACAAACGTCATCATCAAATCATCATCAAGTAAACTGCGGGTCAACGTGCTGTCTGATTAACTCTCGGAGTTCCTCCACAGTTAAAAAAGTCTCATTACTACCAGAATTATAACTAAATCCCTGGGGAACCTTCACCGCCCCAGTTTGGCAGTAATAATTCTCTAACTTATCACTAACTTCACTGGGTAAAATAGCGTAATAGTAACCCAAATCCCAGGTATTATAACTATCACTACTGGTAATCATCTCCTCGTGGATTTTCTCCCCCGGTCGAATCCCTACTACCCTTTGTTCAGCTTGGGGAGCAATAGCTGTGGCTACATCGGTAATTCTGTAGGAAGGAATTTTGGGGACAAAAATTTCACTTCCCCTACCGTTCTCAATACTCCACAGCACCATTTTTACCCCTTCCTCCAGAGTGATATTAAAGCGAGTCATTTGGGGGTCAGTAATAGGTAATACTCCCCCATGGCGCTGCTGTAAGAAAAAGGGAATCACCGAACCCCTCGACCCCATCACATTGCCATAACGCACCACACTCAAGGAAATATCCCTTTTGCCTTTAATATTATTGGCAGCAATAAATAACTTATCGGAGCAGAGTTTTGTGGCTCCATACAAATTAATCGGCGCTGCAGCTTTATCTGTTGATAGGGCTACCACCCGCTTTACCCCCGTATCTAAGGCGGCGGTAATCACATTTTGAGCGCCCAAAACATTAGTTTTAATACACTCCATGGGATTATATTCCGCCGTGGGTACTTGCTTGAGTGCCGCAGCATGAACCACAATATCTACACCCTCGCAAGCACGGGTTAACCGTTGCTCATCTCTGACATCTCCTAAAAAATACCGTAATCCTGGATACTGATCTGGGGAAAACTGGAGCGCCATTTCATACTGCTTCAATTCATCCCGGGAATATATCACCAGTCGATGAATATCAGGGAAACTTGCCAGTAACATTTCTACAAATTTTTTCCCAAAGGAACCAGTACCACCGGTCACCAGGATTGAGCTAGATTGAGTAATTTTCATCTTAGGGAACAGGGAACAGGGAACAGGTAACAGGTAACAGGTAACAGGTAACAGGTAACAGGTAACAGGTAACAGGTAACAGGTAACACACCGAACACACCGAACACACCGAACACACAAAAAACAATCAAATCCAGTCTCTTCCCCTTACAAGGGTAGGGTGGGGTCAAACAATAGTTGATACACTCATCATGACTTATCAAACATCCTCTTACTACATCCAAATCTCCTTCTAGTGGTGCACCTCAACCTTAGCTGACTGCAACGCCCAGTAACTTGCATATTTACCCCCCAATGTCAATAAATCCTGATGTTGCCCTTGTTCCACTACTCGCCCCCGTTCCATGACTATAATCTGGTCAGCATTGACAATGGTAGACAACCGGTGAGCAATTACCAACACCGTGCGATCGCATTCAAACTGATTGAGTGCTTCCTGTACCAACCGCTCCGATTGACTATCTAAAGCACTAGTAGCCTCATCCAAAATCAAAATTTCCGGCTGCTTTAAAATTGCCCTAGCCAAAGCTAGGCGTTGTCGTTGTCCCCCCGACAGACGATAACCCCTTTCTCCCACCACTGTCTGGTATCCTTGGGGGAGTGCCTGAATAAACTGGTCAGCCTGAGCCAGCCGTGCGGCTTCCTGCACTGCTGTATCTGTAGCTGTCGGTAGTCCATAGCGAATATTTTCTAGGATACTCTGATTAAAAATAAAAGTATCTTGGCTAACCACACCCAACTTACTCCGCCAGCTTTCCCAACTATAAGTTTGTAAATCTAAACCATCTACTAATATCTGCCCTGTTGTTGGTGCATATAGTCCAATCAATAAATCGGCGATGGAAGACTTACCCGCCCCAGACTCACCCACCAATGCTAACACTGTATTTTTAGGCAACTTAAATGATACCTCTGATAAAGCCGGGGTAGAAGTGCCATCATACTCCAGAGTCACATTTGTAAAACTAATACAGGATTGCAAACCCTCAAATACCTCTCCACCGCCACGAGTAAATTCCTGGTCTTGGCTGGACAAAATGGCATCTAAACGCCCCATCCGCCCGTAATTCTCAGCCAAACCATTCATAGTTCCTGCTAATCCCTGGACTTGACCCGACAAACGATTTAAAGCCAGAACAAAGGTCGCTAAAGCTGGTAATACTCCCCTGTCTCCCTGTTTGAGCAGCAAAGAACCCGTGACTAACAAACCTGCAATTAAAAAGATTGTCAGGGCATTATTTAAAGGACCAGTTATAGACATTAACCTCACTTGCCGCTGTGAAAATTCTAACACCTGGTGCTGCAAGTGTTTCACCCGGTCAATAGTTTGCTCCTGACGACCAAAGGTATGGACTAACCGCAAACCTTGGATATTTTCCACCATATCCTTATTAACTTCCACCTGAGCTTGGGAAAGTTTCATCGCCACGGCTCGAATCCGGGGTATTAACCACCTCTGGAACCACACCAAGAAGATAAATAATAATAAAGCTACCGCCGACAGCGGGACGGAAATTGTCAGCACCGTCACTGAATAGGCCAGCACCATCATTACCCCAGTCAAAGCTCCCGACCACAGTCTCATTTGTAAATCCACTGTGCTACCTGCTTGACCCACATAGGTAGTTAAATCCCCCACTTTATAGCGACTAGCACAGGGAAAACTCAAACTGATGATACGAGCAAAGATGGTTTCTGTCATCTGTGCTTGAATCCGCGCGGTCAAATCCCCTGTAGCTACTGCGCTCACATAAGTCATGATACTGCGGCTCAATTGTAAGAACACCGCCAACCCAATCAGTCCTAAAAAAATTCCTTGGCTTTCTCCCCTCCACCTCTGGGCTAACCACGGTAAAGCTGATGTAACCGCACTGGGTAACTCAGGTAGTTGATTATCTTGTAAAACCCCCAAAGCCAAAAAAATTATCCCCAGGGTCAAAGTTTCTAACAGTGCAGCCACCAGATTACTTACAAAGGTTAAAACTACTAACCCCAGATTGTGATTTATAGTTACTCCAATTTGTTGATAGGCGGGAGTATGATATTTTTTCCACCATCGGGACGGGATTTTTTTGATTAATTTTTGCATCTGTTAATAGTTTATATTTGCGACTGACACTATCTAGATAACAACTATGGATAGGACAGTAAATAGCTCTACGTTGGGAACGTTTCCGATCGCGGTCACACCTACTGGGCAATTCGGCCCCCTAATATCAAAATCAATAGGAAGGTTACGTTTGGAGAAACTGAGATCAATTAGACCGTCAAAGCCCACTCCATAAAAATCAGCCTATGCCGAGAGTAACTATTACTTTTTTTTAATAAGCTTGAGATGAAAAACCCTATTAGGAATTATTTCCTTTTTAGATTTATCTGGTTGTATCACACAACTTTATTGTACCACACATTCAAGCATTAATTTCAACAATTTTTACTCTTTTTAATATTCGCTGTTTGTAGTAAAACCTCAAGATACTGTTGGCAAATAATTTGCGGTGTAAAGTGGGATTGTAGATACTCACGACCGGCTTTACCCATCTGTTCTGCTAGTGTTTGGTTATTTTGCAATAAACGGATAAATTCCGCCAGTCCCTGACCATCCCCATGGTCAAATGCCGCCCCACATTCAGCCTCGGTAATTATTTGTCTTAAGCTAGAGTAGGGTGAACAAACTACCGCCAATGGCCTCCCAGATGATAATGCTGAATACAACTTACTAGGTAATACTAAACTTTCGCTGCTGGGGCTAACACTCACCAAAGACAGGTCGCAGGCTGTGAGAGAATGGCCCAAATCTTCCTTATCTTGATAAGGTAAAAATGTAAAATTACTTAGCCCTAGTTCAAAAGCTTTAGCAATCAACTCTTCCCGTTTAGCACCCCCACCAATACAGACAAACTGCACTGACTCATGTTGTAATTCTCTGGCCGCTACTAACAAAGTATCGATGTCGTGACATCGCCCCATATTCCCAGAGTACAGGACAGTGAACTTATTGACTAACTTGTGCTTCCAAGCAAACCAGTTTTCTGATTTGGCAATAGGTACAATTAAATCTGGGTTAGCCCAGCTATGAATTACAGAAACTTTATGGGCCACCTGGGGACAGTACTCTACAACCCGTTGTTTCATCTCCGGACTGAGAACCACAATTCCCCCAGCTTTGAGCCAAACTCGCTGATTTAACCCTTGCCAAAGTT
Organism: Anabaena sp. CS-542/02; assembly: GCF_028331085.1. NCBI lineage: Bacteria > Bacillati > Cyanobacteriota > Cyanophyceae > Nostocales > Nostocaceae > Anabaena > Anabaena sp. CS-542/02. The sequence continues at coordinate 3,696 of NZ_JAQMTM010000159.1, read as the reverse complement.
TTGCTACCCAGTGCTGCTTTGATAATACACCCAGTGCGATCGCCACATCTGGATACAAATCATAGACTATACAAACATAGGGCAACTTCCACAGCACATTAGCCAAATAACCCACAAGGGGTAAGAATGGTGGCGCTGTCGTGATCAGCAATACATTACTTCGCCGCCAAGGTGCGAGCAGATATAAAAAAGCACGAATGGTGTATAAAAGTCCATTTACAGCCTTACCGCGAATTCTCCCAGGCCACATTTGCGCAGTCCGAGACCTATGAATCCTAGTTTGCTCACGCAGTTCCACACGGGGAGCCTTACTCACCCTGAACGCATATCCCGGTTGACTGGTAAAGACATTAATCTCTACCCCTTGTTGTTCTAACTGCTGCACAAGTTCCTCAATTAATTGTCCTGTAGCAGCATAGTCTGGGGGAAAAAACTGTGTGACTACAGATAACTTAATTGTTTGCTCTACAGAACAATTATCACCGTTGTTTGTAGTATCTACCTGCGACAGTCCTAATGGTTTGTAGGTCTGTTGGAAATTCTTCATACTCTGAGAGTGTTGCCAAAGTTTAGGGTGTAGGTGAGCGGAGTTTTTAAAAGTTACAATAGGCAGAAAATAAATTTAACGTTAATATATCACCTAAGATAGACTTTTAAGAATAAACGATACAACTCGTCATGAGGGAAACCGTAAATTAAGCTATCAAGTATATATAAATACAGATTACCTTCGATTCAAAGTCAAAATACTTAACTCAAGCTTTTTATTTAGTGATATTTCAGTATTAAATATGTCTATGATCCACAACCAAACTAACAAACCCCTAAATCCTGAACAGACGAGAAACTCCATCACACCATTTTTTCCCTATTCCCCTGTTCTGGAAAATCAGCACCAAGGGGAGGATTGGAATTATAAAGAATTTTTAAGTTTGTTACGGCGTCGAGTTGTAGTTGTTGTGGGAGTGGCCACAGCTGTGCTCACAGGTGTAGGTCTAAATATTTACTTAAATCCCAAACCCCCCGAATATGAAAGCCGGTTTCAGATGCTGGCTGAACCTGTGGGTTATAACAGTAGAGTGTTAAACTTAGAGGGTAGCATCAACCCATCGGGTCGAAGTAGTTTAGATTACGAAACTCAAATTCTAGTCCTCTTGAGTCCTCAAGTTCTACAAAACAGCATTAAACAGTTACAAACTAACTATCCAAACATCAACTATGAATATCTGAGTAATGGTTTAACCATTACCCGTCTAGGTGAAGAAACCAAAATTATCCAGGTCAGGTATCGTAGCGAAGACCCAGTGGAATCCAAAGATGTATTAGAGCAAATTTCCCAAGATTATTTAGCCTACAGTCAAGACCAACGGCGAATTACCCTCAGTCAAGGTTTAAAATATCTAGATGAGGAACTACCCAATATACAAAAACGCGTCAACCAGGTTCAGGAAGAATTAGAACAGTTCCGACGTAGGTATGACTTTCTCAGTCCAGAAGTCCTAGCTGGTGAAATTGCAGGACAAACCTCAACTTTAACTCAACAACTGCAACAACTGGAACTACAACTAGCCCAAGCTCGTGCTGATTGGAATTTCTTACAAACTGAAGATGGTGTTAGGTCTGTCCTGGATAACTATCCTGTATATCGGACATTAAATCAAGAATTGCGCCAATTAGATATTCAAATTGCCACACAATCAGCTGTTTTTCAAGATGAAAACCCCACCCTAATTACACTCAAGGAAAAACAGAGCAACCTCAAACCATTAATCGAGCGAGAATCACAACTATATATCCAAACCAGGCGAGCAGAAGCAGATAAATTACTCAAATCCTTAGAACTTAATCAACAAGAACTAGAAAACAATCGCCGAATTATAGAACGAGAACGCCGGGAATTACCCACCCTCATCCGAGAATATACAGAAATACAACGCCGTTTAGGTATTGCTAATCAAAGTCTGAATCGCTTTTTATCTGCCCGGGAAGATTTGCTCATTCAAACCTCTCAGACGGAACAAGGTTGGCGATTAATTCAGTTACCTAACCTACCCATAAGTCCTATAGCCTCTTCAACTATTATCCGGGATATTATTCTGGGAATTGCCGCGAGTATCTCCCTAGGGATTGGTGCAGCCTTACTCATAGAAAAGCTAGATCATACTTATCACAATGCTTTGAGCCTCAAAGAAAGAATCAAAGTTCCTGTATTAGGGAATATTCCCTTCAACCAAGAAATCCAGCCGGGTAAATCCCCAACCCTCAAACTCAAAGATGCTTTGATGCAATTCTCCGATGGGCAGATGGAAACAACTACCCAGAGAACCACAGTAGCCAAACGAGGCTATACCAATTACGCTAACAATTTTATCGAAGCCATCAGGCTGCTCTACACAAATATACAATTATTAAGCTCTGATACTCCCATCAGTTCTATTACCATCACCTCCTCCATGCAAGGTGACGGTAAAAGTACAGTTGCCTTTTATCTGGCTCAGGTAGCTGTATCTATGGGGAGAAAAGTATTACTGGTAGATACAGATTTGCGCCGCCCTAGTATTCATAGGTTGGCAAACTTAAGTAATCTCTGGGGGTTGAGTAGTTTAATTACCACGGATATGTCTATAGAAAATGTAGTCACACCGCTACCTGCTATGAATGACTTATCTATCATTACTTCTGGGCCTATTCCCCCCGATGCACCTAAGTTACTCTCATCAGGGAAAATGAAAAAACTGATGGCACAGTTTCAAGATACCTTTGATTTAGTGATTTATGATGCTCCTCCCATTGTGGGGCTAGCTGATACTAATTACATCGCTCCCCAAACCGACGGTGTGGTGATGATCGCCAGGATGGATAAAACAGACCGTTCTGTGTTTGAGCAGGCTTTAACCGATCTGAAAAATTCACCGATTAATGTCTTAGGTGTAGTTGCCAATGGACACAAGCGTCATTCAGACAATTCCTACAACTATGATTACTACCAACGTGAGGATAAATAAGCCACTCCTCCCGGTGCTATCCATGGGACAATTAGCTTTTTATCACCCCATGGTAGCAGATTGCCCAGATTATGGAGTTGGTTGATGACCCAGTTTGATGTGAGACAAACAAGATTCTAGATATATACAGTCTTCACACTGGAGTTCTTTCCCAGGATTTGCACAGCCACAGGGAGGATTGACGAAACATTCCCCAGTATTTTGCGGTGTGGAATATTTTTTCCATATATAGTAGAGAGCAGCTTCTTTTAAGCAGAAAATAATATCTGGCACCATACAAATTACCAGTTACAGCATAGGCGACCTTTTACATCTTCCCATTCTATATACCCTAGTCGAAAAAACCTGATACCTGGATGGTATTTTGTTGTGCAATTCGCTGTAAATATTATCTAACCCCAGTTAAGATGATGTTTTAAAAGTTATGATTAAAGTATCAAATATTGTTTTACCCCGCCCTAACCCCTCACAGGGGTAGGTTTTTTACATTGTCGTGAGGGCAAGACTTGGAAGACAAGGGGGTGGGAATGGGAATAAGCCATCACCGAAGTCAATGTTCCCTGAGCGCAGTCGAAGGGAACATTAGGGGCGATCGCGGTTTCGACTTCGCTCAACCACCGAAATCAGTGTAGTATGTTCCCTGAGCGTAGTCGAAGGGAACATTAGGGGCGATCGCGGTTTCGACTTCGCT
>NZ_JAQMTM010000158.1:0-91401 GCF_028331085.1 Anabaena sp. CS-542/02 | reverse complement strand
GACGTTCAGTTTCAGCTTTTTGACGTTCAGTTTCAGCTTTTTGACGTTCAGTTTCAGCTTTTTGACGTTCAGTTTCAGCCCTTTGACGTTCAGCTTCAGCCTTTTGCACTTCTTCTAAAACAGCTTCCTCAGGGGTGGGTACCAATTGTCCATCCCAATGAAAGTAACGTAATTTACCGTCAAAAATTCCCAAATATAACCCTAACTCTTGACTCCATAACCAACCCTGCTCAGTGGGTGTGACATCCTGATAATCACTTCCAACTAAACGAAATCCTACTAACTCTAAAGTATTAGGTGAGAACCAAAAATACTCAGGAGTGCGAAACTGGTTTTGATATAGTTGTTTCTTTAATCCCCGGTCTACCTTAGCTGTAGACTCAGAGAGTAATTCAATAATCAAATTTGGGTAATTACCGTTTTCTTCCCATACTACCCAAGAAGTACGGGGGCGTTTTTCAGTATCTTTAACTAGAAAAAAGTCCGGGCCTCTAAACTCTCGATTTTTTAACTGTTGACGGCTATAGTAAATAGTTAGGTTCGCGCCGATAAAGAAATCCTCCCTATCTCTCCACAACCACTCTAAGCACGTTACCAGCATCAATAGTTGTGTATAGTGTAAAGAACTCTCCATTTCCGGCTCATCACTGAGTAGTTGTGTGCAATCTGGCATTAATGCCTCTATCTCTCGTGCTGTTATAGCCATAGGTTTTATTTTGCACTATTTTCTATTTATTATATTCTCTGGGTAGTTGCGCTGTAGGATGCTGAAGCTAGAAGTTAGAGTGATTTGCGTCCTGAGATGAAAACCACAGCAGTATAGGAAATCTCAAACATTAGTCTAATTATATACAAATATACCTGTAATCTGATATACTATTACAGACGCAATAATTATTGTCAATAAATATACATATTTAACCGTAGTCATGCATTTACGTAAGCCTTTTTGGCAGAGGGTTTCTTCCCTGGGTCTTCGCAAAGATAGTAAAACTAAAGTTAAATTTGCGAAATTATTACCTCTCCTGTGGTTGGTTATAGGGATTTACTGTTTTTTAAACTTCGCTTGGCCACAGCGTTTTCTACTTCCCACAGTCTTTGGAGAGTCAGTATTTTGTGTTCACACTCCTGATAAAGTTTTAGCACTGACATTTGACGATGGACCTGACCCAGTATACACAAGAGCAATTGCTCAGACACTTTTAGATTACCAAGCCCAGGGGACATTTTTTGTGTTAGGAAAACACAGCCAACAGTATCCCCACATTATCCAATCTTTAGAAAAACAGGGACATGAAATAGCTAACCATACTTGGAATCATTACAACCTGAATACTCAGATGGAAAATTCTATTTATCGGGAAGTTACACAAACCGATGCTTTAATTAATCAGTTGGGATACTCCCACAAGATTTATTTTAGACCTCCTTTTGGTCGGGCTGGCTTGTTTGTCACTAATGTTTTAAAGCAGATGCAAAAACCCATTATATTTTGGGATGTGGATTTAGAGGACTGGCGAGGTAAGTCAGCGGGAGAAATGATGAATATATTTGAAAAAAGCTTTCACAATGGGAGCATCATACTTTTACATGACTCCGATGGTGTCGCGAAAGGGGGAGTATATGCTAGTCGCCATAATACTGTAGAAGTAGTGGAAAGAATTTTGAGTACTTACACTCCCCAGGGATATAAATTTGTGACCGTATCCGAGTTATTGAAGAGAGGAACTATAGTTAAATCAGTAAATATGTGTCTACAGAATTAACTCTTTTAGGACTTGGATAAATGGTAAAAATACCCATCATGAGATATTGGCATCTGTGTATTATAAATCTATTTACTCTGTTCTTCCGCTTACCCTTTTTCTTCCGTTCTACATTCAATTGGGATGAAAGTACATTTATTTTAATGGGTCAATCCATTTTAGATGGTAACTTACCATATGTGGAAATATGGGATGTAAAGCCACCACTCGTATTCTTTAGCTATGCCTTACCTATTTTAGCTGTTGGTAGATCTATAATATCTATTCGCCTATTTGGGACAATATGCGTAATCATATCAGCCATTCTGACTTACTATATTTGTCGCTGTGTATGGAGTCAGAAACTTAGTATATTAGCTGCTATGGTCTTTGTTATTTTAACTGGTCCGTTGATGGATGGTAAATCTACCATGACCGAGCATATAGCTATTGTACCTTTACTCGGTTCATTAGCGCTGCTCTTGAGGGAGCATAAGTTAATGAATCTAAAATTTTTTATGGTTGGTTTCCTCATGGGAACCGCTTGTATGATTCGCCTAAATTTGGCTTATGTAGCATTAATTTTAGGTTTATATATTGCAGTTAAAAGCATTAAATTAAATTTAAATTATAAAAGTTTATTGTCCATATTTGCCTATGGGATTGGTTGTTTAATTCCATTCATAGTTTTGTTTTTACCATACATAGGGACAAATAATATTGCACTATTTAAGGCGGCGGTGATTGATGCATCATTAGCTTATTCCCATTCTCAAATACCATTATGGCAAATTATCTTTAAGCAAATTTACGATATTTGGGGGATTATATTTTTAGTAGGTTGTTATCAGCTTATTTTAATTATTAAACAACAGGAAAAATATTCAGAGAAGAAAAATAAATTAATATACTTATCCATCTACTTCTTAGGTACTGAGTGGTCAATTTTAAATAGTGGTGCGGCACATAGTCATTATATGATTCAACTGGCTCCTTTTTTGGGGGTCGTATTAGCATCTTGGTTGATGAAAATCTTGGATTTCAACTTAAAAGTAGGTTATTTTATACTCATAGTCACATTGATGCTCACGGTTACACCCAGTTTTAATGAATACAAAACTATAGGGACGCGTCTGGTGACACAACAATCAATCTTCTATGGTAAAGAATATGATTTAGCTAAATATTTAGCTGAACAGGGAGGAAGTAATATTACAGCATATATGATGGATCATCATCTGGTTTATTGGCTCCTGAACCTGAAACCGCCTACAAAAATAGTCACCCATCCATCAAATATATCCAAAGAATATTTACTACGTGTTCTCCAAGGTCCCACTGCTAATACTAATCAAGCATTGCTGGAAGTGTTGGTACAAAAACCTGAGTTTATTGTCAAAAAGGAAAATGTTTGGTATTTACAAGATCATCTAGAAGCGATCGCCTTACTGGAAAGAACACTCGCAACAGATTATACGCTCTTAAGGAACATGGAAGGCACACAAATTTATCATAAAATATCTCAAGTGAAACAATAGATCAATTCAGTAGATATTAGTACATCATTTTTTTAATTTCAGCCAGCAAAAATTCTACAAGTATATGTATTTCAATCAAGATTGGCGCTCTACCGTTTCTGCTCCCTGGTTTCATCCTTTACTGTTGCTGATATGGTTCATAATAGGTGTGGCTTTACGGTTCACCAACTTAACAGCTAAACCTCCTTGGATTGATGAAATTGCTACTTTGGTGTTTAGCTTGGGAAATAGTTTTTTACCAATACCCTTAGATCAAGCGATCGCCCCTGATATATTATTGCAGCCATTACAAATAAATCCCGCCGCTGGTGTGGGGGATGTAATTCATCATCTCCTCACAGAAGATAACCATCCACCCATATATTTTGTACTGGTTCATCTGTGGATGAAACTATTTACCAATCAACAAGGTATAGTATCATTATTTGCTGCGCGATCATTTCCCGCTTTGCTGGGTGCAGTTTCTATTCCCTGTGCTTATATTTTGGGTAAGTTAGCTTTTCGTTCTGCATTAGTGGGACAATTATCAGCGGCGATGATCGCAGTTTCACCATACGGTATTTATTTAGCACAGGAAGCACGTCATTATACTTTGGCTATCCTCTGGGTGATGGCTTCCCTAGCTTGCTTAGTAATTGCTAGGCGTCACCTACAAAACCAAACCTTATTACCCCTGTGGTTAATTGTTGCTTGGGTAAGTATTAACGCCTTGGGTATTGCTACTCATTACTTTTTTGTGTTCACTCTGAGTGCTATAGCTTTAGTGTTGATTTTTGTAGCTGGGAAGCAACAAGCACAGGCAAAAAATTGGGTGTTATTCTCTCCCAGTTGGCGGCGACTATATTTAATTGCAGCTGGTACTGCTGTAGCTGGGTTAGTTTGGTTACCTAATTGGTTACGAAATCGTCATATGGGCGCTCTCACAGAGTGGATTCAAGGTGAACGGGTGGGAATAACTTGGATTAGCCCTATTTTCCAAGCTTTAGCCACCTGGATTACCATGATTTCCCTCCTCCCAGTGGAAGCACCACAGTTAACGGTGGTCATTCTCTCTGGGTTGGTGATGTTGATTTTCTTTATTTGGGCAATACCTATTTTAATTGCTGGGATTAAAGTACAACTACAAAACCCTGAAACTAGTTTGATCATTCAGGTGTTTGCTGGGGTGATATTAGGAGCGATCGCTTTATTTTTCTGCTTTACTTACTTCCTGGGTATAGATATCACACGAGGCGCTCGTTATAGTTTTGTTTACTTTCCCGCTGTGATTATCCTCCTGGGTGCGACTCTAGCAAGTTGTTATCAAAATCCCAACATTGGTAAATGGGGTATCACCGGTAAACAAGCTGTCATCCTGATTTGGGTGATGGGATTACTTAGCGCCATTACAGTTACCTTTAATCTGGGTTATCGCAAATATTACCGCCCTGATTTATTAGTTCCCTTAATTGAAGAAAAATCCTCACAACCAGTACTGATAGCTGCAACCCACAAAAGTTTAAACGACACAGGAGTAATGATGAGTGTAGCCTGGGAATTAAAATTCTCAGGTTCACAGACTAATACCCAATTTCTCCTAGCTCATCAAGACCAAGACCCTAATACCTCTACTTTAGCCCTAGAAAAAACCCTTAAACAATTACCCCCACCTTTGGATTTATGGCTGGTTAATTTTGATGCTCCCCTAGGGGAAACACTAAAACAACAATGTTTACTTGATTCTCAGAACTTACCGGGAGTGACGGGGTATGAATATCAACTGTATCACTGTGAGTAATAGGAATTTATTTTCCACCAAAGAACGCCAAAAACTAGCAACATCAATTAACCATGAATGCTAAAACCAGCTTTACCTTGTTGATGTTTATCTGTCTGCTAGCTACTGGCGTGACAGGATATTTACTAGGAGGAATTAACCCTGATATAATTCAATCTTGGTTACAAGCTGCGGGAATTTGGGCACCCATCACTTATGTAGCTATCTATGTAGTGGCTACAATCTTAATTTTACCTTCCACAGCTTTAAATTTAACAGGGGGGGCAATTTTCGGAGTGGGGATGGGCACATTGTGGACAAGTATCGCGGCAATAATTGCAGCAATTACAGCCTTTATTTTTGCCCGCACAGTAGGACATGAGATGATTTCGCAAAAATTAGCTGGACGTTGGCAAGCTATAGATGCTGAACTTAGACAGGGGGGTATATCTTATATATTTGCTATCCGCCTGATGCCCATTATGCCCTATGGATTAGTTAATTTTGTCGCGGGGTTAACATCAATTAGCTTTAGAGATTACCTCATAGGTACGGCTTTAGGAACAGTACCCGGAATATTACCCTTTGTTCTCTTGGGTAGTTCTGGTTTAAAGGCTGTTCGTACTGGGGAAATTTTACCATTATTAACTGCCTTATTACTAATTGGAATGCTAGTAGGCGGTTCCACTTGGTATCGTCGTCGTCGCTCCTTTCCACCTGATCATAAGCCTTAAAATAACTCCACTATGTTACCTAAATATTCTTTCATCGTCCCCATATACAACGAAGCAGAAAACATTTTAGAAATGTATCGCCGCATTTCACAGGTGATGAATCAGATGGATGGTAAAGTTGAGTTGTGTTTGATAAATGATGGCAGTCGTGATCTATCTTTGAAAATAATCAGTGAATTACACCAAAAAGATTCACGTGTTGTTTATTTAAGCCTAGCCAGAAATTTCGGTCATCAAATTGCTGTTACAGCAGGTTTGAATTTTGTGCGCGGAGACGTAACAGTGATTCTCGATGCTGATTTACAAGATCCGCCAGAATTGATTACGGAAATGGTAGAATTATGGAAACAAGGATATCATATAGTTTATGCTCAGAGGATAAAACGTTCTCAAGAAAACTGGTTAAAACGTTTGACAGCCTATGCTTTTTATAGGATTCTCCGGCGGCTTGCAGATGTAAATATTCCTACAGATGCAGGAGATTTTTGCTTGTTAGATCGCCAAGTTGTTAATGTGATCAATAAAATGCCAGAACGCAATCGTTACATTCGGGGGTTGCGTTCTTGGGTGGGTTTTAATCAAACAGCAATCAGATTTGAACGTGATCCGCGTTTTGCTGGTAATCCTAAATATACATTCGGCAAGTCCTTTGCATTGGCAATTAATGGTATAGTTTCTTTCTCTAAAGTACCATTGAGAATATCAACTTATTTGGGATTATTAGCTGCTTTCGTTTCATTGCTCATGTGTTTACTAGTTTTATACTGGCGAATTTTTATCCCTAATTCTCCTTTAACTGGGGTAACTATTATTCTCATGGCCATATTCTTCCTGGGAGCAGTCCAACTAATTAGTATTGGGATTTTGGGTGAGTATATCGGACGTATTTATGAAGAGGTTAAACAAAGACCGCTTTATGTTTTGTCGGAAGTTGCGGGTTTTGAAGAGGAATCTGAGCTAGATAGCTATTAATTATTTTTTGCTATACCCACAGGTGATAAACCGGCGATCGCCCGTAAATTTTGACAACGAATCGCACTCATTAAAATCTAAACTACCATTTTGCATACCAGCGATCGCCTCAATGGCAGATAATAAATGCTCTGCTGCTTCAGTTTCTGAGTAACCCCAACGTTGGGCGATCGCTATGGCTCCTAAATCGGCGTTTAACTCTAATTCTGAAGATTTGTTACCCCGCCAAATCCGCAGCAGCGCCATAGCGCTTAATCCCGTAGCAACTCCCACACCCAGTGCGATCATCGATCTGGTAGGATGCTTTATTGAACGCACCTTTTTGATTTCAAGCCTAACCACCTTGGCGGTTGCTATACTTCCCACATGAGAATTAAAGTCTGCAAAATTTGACCGATTGAGCGGCGTTTTTGGTCACAATAAGCAATTCCCGCATGATTGATTCCACTATGGTGAAGATTAACAAAGTCATCATCATGAGTAACCAATATTCTATTCTCAGACGCAGCAAAGATAAGTTGTTCTTGGTCTGATACGCTGATTAATCCGACTTCTGAAGTTGTTGTGACATCTATTTTTCGACGACGCAAACCCAATGCAATAGCATTACTCACGCTTTCATCTAAATGAAATTTAATCTCGTTGACCATTATTCAGTTTGCAGTTTTTGCTTGAGAATCGAGGGTGTTTGTACTGATACTCCCTTAATAAACGTTTCTGATTCTCTCATTTGTTGACGAATTTCATCTCGATGATCATGATAATAGGCTAAAGCCGCATAAACATCAGATAAGCTGATACCAGGGTGATGGTCTAGAATTTCATCTACTGACATCCCCATTTGTTCGTGTTTGATCACAATATCCTGAACTCGAATCCGATGTCCAGCAATTCGGGGTTTACCACCACAAATTCCCGGTGTTATTTCAATATGGTTTTTGATGGTATCAAGAGACATAAAAATAAATCATTTTTTTACTTACCTCAAGCTTATCAATTTTTCCCCTGCTTCTCTACCAGTTCATCGCCTGTCAGATGCTTTTTGGTATACCCACAGGTGATAAATTACTGATCGCCCGTAAATTTTGACAACGAATTAATTCATTAAAATCTAAACTACCATTTTTTTGGATACCAGCGATCGCCTCAATGGCAGATAATAAATGCTCCGCTGCTTCACTTTCTGAGTAACCCCGACGTTGAGCGATCGCTATAGCAGCTAAATCGGCGTTTAACTCTAATTCCGAAGATTTGTTACCCCGCCAAATCCGCAGCAGCGCCATGGCGCTTAATCCTGTAGCAACTCCCACACCCAGAACATCCCCCTGTGCTGACTCCATCACTCCCGCTACCAAACCAGCGATCGCCACACCTTGATAAATCTGGGGTTGAAACCACTTCACCTGTGTTAACCAGTTAACCTTCTGCAATATTAATAAATCCCGTTGGGGTTCCGGTAAAGAAGACCAGAAATTAAAATTGATAGATATAACTCGCTCCCGTGTCCAAGGTAGAGGAAAAGTAGCATCAATTACCCTAGGTTGCTTGGGCTTGCTGACAATTTTCACCGTCATCCGACTAGAAGCAGGTATGACATTTAGTAACCGGCGAATCTCAGCCTTTGACTCCATAACAATAATTGTTGATGACATAATGACAGTTGTTCACAGTCTCTGCTCTGGTTACCAAAATACTCTATTAGGTTACTGAGATAATATTAGTGTATTCTATGATTATGACTGTTGTACTTAAAAAATACTTAACCAGCTTAACCTTCTGAATTACCAACTACCAATTAAATGGATGCTTTTGCTCCCATCGCCCCTGAATGGACAAATCAAGCGGTTCATGCTCACCAGTTCTGCTGTCCTAGTTGTCACGCTAGTAGCCTCGAAGCCGTAAAAGTTTGGATTAATAGGCGATCGCCTGTCATCACACCAGACAATCGTCGCAAATGGCAAGAATTTTACCATTGTCAGTGTAGTTGTGTGTGGTGGGGTTGGAGTAGCGATCGACCTCCTGCGGATATACAGCACTATTCAAGTAAATAAAGTACACATCTTAATATCATAAATCTTCTGGGTTGGGCATCGGTGTCCGCCCTTGTCTACCTCACCCAGATAAAATGGTCAGTATAAGCGAAAACCAAAAAACCCGCACCAAGGCGGGCTTTTTATTAACTGCTCACAACAGCTTTAGAATCTGAAGGTGGTACGCAGTGTACCTACATAGACAGTTTCGTTATTATCGTTGTTTTCAGGGTTGAGAATAACCAATACGCCGGGAGTGACGGTAATGTTGTCGCTGAAGCGCATTTTGTAGAGACCTTCTACGTGATAGGATGTGTCGGACTCCTCAATAGAAACACCTCCTACAGAACCACCAGTAACTTTGGGGGGTTGACCAAAGATCAGACCCAATACGTTACCTTCTCTACCAAAGTCTTTAACAGCTAAACTGGTAGTCCAGTAGAACATATCTGCGTCATTGGTGCCCACTTCAGTTTTAGCATTGCTGAAACCAGCCCAACCGCCTAGGGTCAGTGAGGAGCTAGGTTTTAAACTAGCTTGGAAACCATAGTGGTCAGCAGAAGTTGCAACATTACCAAATGGGCGGTTAGCTATCGCACTTCCTGTATTACCAAAAAGGTTTACACCAGACGCACTATTTTGATAAGTACGTGCGTAGCTAAAACCAACATTTAATGCATTGCTGGGTCTAAATGCTACTTGACCGAAAATTGTACTAGCACCATCAAAAATGGCGTTTTTATCTTCAGGATTGTTAGCATTGGGTGCTACGTAAGCAGCACTTAAAGTTAAAGGTCCACTGGGATTTAAGTTGACAGTTAAACCTGCGCCACCGTCATTTTGACGGTAAATGGGGCTGAAACGACCGTAACGAGAAATAGCACCGCCACCAGAACTAGCAAAGTCAGGATGGAAGTTAGGGACGTTATCATCTAACTCAGCACCCACCGCATCAATTTTGACTCGTACGGAGTCACTCAGGTTGAAGGTGTAGTTAATTTTGTCGATTTCAAGAGCGTCCCCAGTCTCAAAACCAAGACGGGTCATGTTAGTCCCTGTGGTGGGTCTTACAAAGTTCCCGTAATTCAACCGAGTTTGCAGCCTATCCTTACCAGTGAAGCTAGTATTCAGAGTTAAACGCACCCGGTTAGCAAAAGCGGTATTGCTTTGTAGATCGGGATTGTTATCAGGGTTTGTGTCCCTATCCGCTTGCTTCTCACCAAAAGCCTGATACAAGCCAAAAATAGCTTCCCCAGATAACTTGGTGGTGGTAGAAAACTGATTAGCTTCTAACTCAGCAGTGCGAGCTTCCAGAGCATCTACCCGACCGCGGAGGGTTGCCAATTCAGCAGAAAATTCTTCTTGTAACCGCTGTAATGAAGCTAAATCTTGTCTTGTAATGACATCAGCTGTTGCAGTGGCGATTAGTTCGTTAACTCTGTCTAAACACTGGTTTAAAGCCGCAGCAAATTCAAACCGAGTTAAGGTGCGGTTACCGCGGAAAGTATTGTCGGGAAAACCGGATATACAACCGTAGCGCTCTACTAAAGATTGTAATGCGCGGTATGCCCAGTCTGTGGGGCGGACATCGGAAAATTGAGAAACAGATGTTACCTGACCGATGCTGTTAGCCTCTTGGGACAATTGAGCAACGGTTGTTTTTTGATTCAGTTCACCAGCTAAAGCGCTGTTAGCAAAGAATATAGCCACAATGGCTGGGCTAACTTTGAGGGCGTTCCAAAGTAGTTTTGTCATGTTCTTAAATTTCACTCACACCAAATAAACTGATATCACAGCAAAGCTTTATGCTCTTTTGGATGATCTTTTCATAGCTTCAGTCTCGAATATACCAAAATTTTTATAATTAACACAAGTCCATGATCATTTTTTTTTATACTCTACTTCTTATCAGATTATTTTGTGAACGAATAATAATTCGCCGCTTGTAGCGTAGGAGTAGTTCTTGTTCCTCAAATTCCTGTAGAATCCGGGTTATGGTCACACGAGTGGTATTTAAGACTTCTGATATTTCCTGGTGGGTAATATTTAGATCAATTAATCTCCCCTGTTCTACATCACGCCCAAACTTTTCACTTAACCACAGCAGGAATTTTCCCAACCGTAAGGACATAGGTTTGAGATGTACAATACTCAATATCTCCTCTGAATCTTGAATGTGTGATAAGAACGCATCAGTATACTGATGCCAAAGCTCAGGGGGTACAATACTAACTTCTACGCTTGTCAAACATTCAATTTGATAGGGTTGGATTTTAGTTAAACAATGTCCCACCAGATCACCAGTTCCCCAATAACCCAGAGCAATAAATATGCCATCTTCGTTCCAGGTTAAGGTACGAACTGCGCCGCGATCAATACGCCACAGAACATCCTTGTCAGGGGGAATTAATTCGCGGCGAGTAAATAATCTTTGTGGTAATTTTCCACCGGGGATAGGGTCATGAGATACATCAGATAACTTTGGGGTCAGACTGGTGGGATACATGATGCAAGTACTTAATATTGGGGTGACTTGAGTTAGCCTAATTAAGTAAGTTTAAGAAAAGGTAATATTTTGGTAAATTGTATGTTACTTAACAAAAGTTAAGGGTATTGTGGGGATCGTGGTTTCGACTTCGCTCAACCACCCAAATCAGTATGTTCCCGTAAGGGCAGTCGAAGGTAACAATATCAGGGGGTATTGTGGGGATCGTGGTTTCGACTTCGCTCAACCACCCAAATCAATATGTTCCCGTAAGGGGAGTCGAAGGGAACAATCACCCTCTAATAACTTTGTCCCGTAACAATGTATGCTACTCTGCGCCCAATATTAGTAGCATGGTCTGCCATGCGTTCTAAACAACGAATTGCCAGCGCCAGGAGTACAATGGGCTCCACTACCCCCGGCACATCTCTTTGCTGGGCTAAAGTTTGATAAACTCGATCATAAGCATGATCTACAGTGTCATCTAAGCGCTTTAAATCTCGTCCCCCAACTTCATCCAAATCAGCTAAGGCTTTTAAGCTACTTGCTAGCATGGCTTGTGCGTGGTGGGACATCTCCTCAATCTCTGGTAAAGAGCTATGTGGTGGGTAAGGAAAAATTTTCACGGCAATGTTAGCTAAATCCTCAGCATAATCCCCAATACGTTCTAAGTCTCGCACTAACTGCATAAAGGCACTTAAACAGCGTAAATTTTGATCTGTAGGTGCTTGGAGTGTGATAATTGTCGTACAATCCGATTCTATTTGTCTATAAAAGCGATCAATTTTTTTATCTAATCGGGGGAGTTCCCGAGATGCTGTTAAATCTCGGTAAAATAGGGCTTGGTGGCTGAGGCGGAAGGATTGTTCTACCAAAGCTCCCATGCGTAATATATCCCGTTCCAAGCGCCTGATGGCACGTGCTAATTGGGGATTTTGCGGTTGAGAGTTGCGATCATACAAGGCAGCTTGCACACTGATTAATCTCAAAAGTGAAGATATTCTTAACTATAGTCTTGGCTTGGGTAGTTTGCCATAACTTCAGGAAGTTGAAGTTTTAACCAAGCTCCACCGGTTTCTGGATGGTTCATCGCTTTAATAGAACCGCCATGGGCGAGAATAATTTGTCGCACAATAGCTAAACCTAAACCATTACCCACAATTGCACCCAGAGAATTATTTTCTGGTAGTGAGGAATGAGTCCGAGCTTTATCTCCCCGGTAAAATCGCTCAAATATATGTGGTAAATCTGCTTCGGAAAAACCCAGTCCGGAATCAATGAGATTTATTTCCAAAATAGGAACTAGGCGACTGTCAGTGTCTGGTATTGATAGGATTTGGGCTTGAATTTGAATACTGCTACCAGGAAGACTATATTTAATGCTGTTGTCCAGCAAGTTGAGAAAAACCTGATAAATACGCCCAGGGTCGGCTTTGATCCACAGATTTTCTGGGCCGCAGTAGGATATGGACAGGTGTTGCTTTTGGGTTAATGGTTCTAAGCTTTCCCACACAGATATGATCAGCGATCGCAATTCCACAACTTCCAAATGCAATTGCATAGCGGGGTTGACTTCCATTTGAGTCAGTTCTAACCAGCTTTGCACTAAGTTAATCAGCCGATCTACCTCTTGCATTAGCCGATCAACCCAACGATTCAAAGGAGGGTCTAAGCGGTTTTGTAAAGTTTCCACCACCAAACGAATGGAAGTCAAGGGGGTTCTCAGTTCGTGAGCTAGGTCAGAAAAAGAGCGATCGCGTTCCTGATTCATGTCTAGTACAGGTTGGCGATTTTCCAGAAACACCCCCACCTGTCCATTGGGTAGTGGTAAACTAGAGGCGCGCAACGCCAAGGGTTTCATCCTCGATATCCCTGATACCCCATTACTTTTAGTACCGCTAGTACCGCGAAAAGCGGAATCAGAAGAGGGGTGAAATATCCACTCTTTTACCTGTAATGTTTGGCGATCGCGAGTTTTTTCCACTAAATGGTCAAGTTCATAAGACCGCACCAACTCTAGTAACAGCCGCACCTGTCCAGGTTGCCATGTTTGTAGATATAATATTTGTCGCGCTTGCTGATTGCACCACACCAATTGATTTTCTTCATCTACCTGCAAATATCCTATTGGAGCAACATCCAGCAAGTCTTGGTAGGTTTTTAGGGACTGCTGCAAATTTTGCTGCTGCTGCTTGATGGTGGTTATTTTGCGATGCAAAGGATGTATTAGCCCCAGCACCACCTGAGAATGAGCAGAGCTTGAGGGTTCTATTAGTCCCCTTAAGTAGCGTTTTAGTTGAACCTGTTGCCAAATCCACAACCCAGCACCTACCGCTAAACCCAGAAAAAATCCCAATAAGAGCATGAGACTATAAGTTGTTAGTTACTTGATCATTAATAAAAACTAACAACTATCTCCACAGATATCAGAAAAATGCTCAAAACCCTAAATTAACAAGCACGTGTATCTTTGGTAATTAAGTTGGCATTTCACAGCTTAAAGGTTTTCAACCAAAGCGGTAGCCAAAGCCTCTGACAGTCACAATGTATTCTGGATGACTAGGGTCATCTTCTAGTTTTTCCCGCAACCAGCGGATATGAACATCTACAGTTTTACTGTCACCCACAAATTCTGGACCCCAAATCTGATCTAGCAATTGCTCACGAGACCAGACACGGCGAGGATAATTCATGAACAGTTCCAGCAAGCGAAACTCTTTAGGAGATAAATTCACCTCTTCACCACGGACAAGCACACGACATTCTTGGGGATTTAAACTCACAGTCTTGTGTGTTAATACTTGTATTTGTGGCGAGGTAATTAAGCGTTGGCGACGGAGTAAAGCCCGACAACGAGCCACTAATTCCCTCATACTAAAGGGTTTAGTCAGGTAATCATCCGCTCCTACTTCTAAGCCCAAAACCCGGTCAGTTTCGCTACCTTTAGCACTGAGAATCAAGATTGGTACTGGGTTTCCTTGATGACGTAGCAACCGACATATATCTAGACCATTAACATAAGGAAGCATGACATCAAGAATTATTAAGTCAAAAGCGGGTTCCCCTGACTTGGCTTCACAACTTTGGAAATATTCTACAGCTGATTGCCCATCCGCAGCACTTATGACGCTAAAACCTTCTTCTTCCAAGGCTAAAGCTAGCATCTCTTGGATTAACTCCTCATCTTCTACTACTAAAATACGGCTGGTTGAGCCAATTTTGCCTCTGGTAGAAGACTGGATGGATTCACTGGTATACATTGATAGCAGAAAAATCTATTTTCTTGTATGAATTAGCATTTTGCAATTAACCACCGTGCTTTGATTTCTCTACAGCAGTAATTTTTTTGCAAAAAGTAATACAAATCACAATACATCATCAATAACTGCAATTGCAAGCTACCATCAGTATTTTTAGCAATTAACTTGATGAAATTATTTTCTTAATTATGATGATTTATTGACAATCCACCAAACAAAACAATAAGCCTTGAAAATATAATCATGCCTCTCTCACTGCCTCTAAGGTAGATACTTTTGTACTACAATCCAACCGGTCAAGGACACCCAAATAAAACCACCAAAGAGAATAATATTCACACCAATATGTAAAGGTCTAGCCCAAGAACGCCTAGTGTTAATTTGTGTGGCGCTCAAAGCAGACAGCAAAACTAATATTACTACTATTAACCCAGCCATCAAGTGTGACGAGTGTCCCAATGAGCCAAAGTGTCCTATAGTGCCAATAATGCCAATGGCTAGCAGTAGTAACACTAGACTAACCATAGTGATACCAATTGTATAATGCAGCGATCGCACCTCTCTACGTCCCCCCAGGAACCAGCGGAACCTGGGGAAATGCGCCAAAGTTCTTTCCCGAAACATCCAAATACCCGTAACTGCTAGGAGCAGATACCCTACCAGGGATAACCCCATCGACCAAGCGGCTATTTTCCACAACCAAATAAAAGAAGGTAAATTCATAAAATTGATTCTAAATGGAAATGGAGCCAGATGGGGACCTGGAGAGTCAATCAAAAAGGTTGCTGAATTTGGCAACCCCGAGATTGGATAAAATTGTTTTTTTTAATCCAGACTCAGCCAGCAATTGTTAAAGGTTTTGTTGTATTTTCAACTTGGTTATTAATTGACTGCACCGTTGGTTGTGTCTTCATGGTGTCCATATCTATTGAGTCTGTATGAAACTCATTACTAGTAGGCTCACTCATAGCCAAGCGATCGCACGCAATTGTATCAGATAAAATTGCACTTGCCATCATTCCCGTATGAATTTCCATTTGAGCTTCTAATGGAGCTTCAAACACAAGGCGCTGTCCTGGAAAAACAACTCTTTCAAAGTACCAATTAGAAATATTGCAGATGCGAGCCACCTGGATTTTGTTTGTAGCATTAACGTAGCAACAAAGGATATGCTCAGATTGCTCAGGTGGTAGAGGATCTAATATTTGAGGCATAACTGCGGAGGAGCTTTACGCTACAATTTTACATTACACCATTTAAAGTAACATCGCCTGATCCCAAGATGCTGTAACTCCGACTACCAACCGAAATTTTCCACGCTATTTCTATCTAAATATATGTTCAAGTTATGAAACCTTAATCAAGTATCATAACTTTAGTAAAAAAAATATACTCCCCCAGACTGATTTTAAATTTTCCTGGATTCGGATCACCGATTCTGACTCCCACAGGGCGGGTTGCTACCTGAATAGCCAAACTCAATGTTATGGTAAAGATATATAACAATCTTGCTCATCAAATATATTCATGTATTTATGTCCTTTGACTCGGAGCAAATCCAACTATTCCCACAATTGCCAACACTGTTCATCGCAGTAGTAATTGTGAACTACAAAGCCAACTAAAATAAACAAACAGTTTTCAACTGCATATCTGTCTATCGTTTTCATAAACAACTGCAAGGTGAAAGCCCAAAAACCCATGATGGAAAATCGCATCCTCTACGTTCGCCTTCCCTGTAACCCCATATTTCCCATTGGGGTAGTATATCTTTCAGATCACATTCACAAACTATTCCCCAACATTGAACAACGGATCTTTGATTTGGGAACAGTACCACCTTTAGATTACGCATCCAGCCTAGATACCTGTATCGATGAATTTAAACCCACACTCCTAGTATTTTCTTGGCGTGATATTCAAATTTATGCTCCAGTGGGTGGACGTGGGGGTAACCCACTACAAAACGCCTTTGAGTTTTATTATGCTCAGAATCCCCTGATCAAATTACGTGGAGCTTTAGGCGGTTTGCGAATCTTTATCGCTTACTATGTGGAGTTGTGGCGCAACCAAGGATTAATCAAACGTGGTTTAACACGCGCCCAAAAATATCATCCTGATGCTCGTACCATTGTGGGCGGTGGTGCAGTCAGTGTATTTTACGAACAATTGGGTAAAAGCTTACCCCCAGGGACAATTATTTCCGTAGGTGAAGGTGAAACACTCATCGCAAAACTTTTAAGTGGTAGAGAAATTCAAGATGAACGTTGCTATGTAGTGGGAGAAACTCAACCACGACCACGCCTAATTCATGAACAACCCACCCCCTTAGAAAAAACCGCCTGTAACTACGACTATATAGAAAGTATATGGCCAGAATTTAACTATTACCTGCAAGAACAAGACTTTTATATTGGCGTACAAACCAAGCGCGGTTGTCCCCACAATTGTTGTTACTGCGTTTACACCGTCGTAGAAGGTAAACAAGTCCGCATCAACCCAGCAGCAGAAGTAGTTACCGAGATTCGCCAATTATATAATCGCGGTATTCGCAACTTCTGGTTTACTGATGCTCAATTTATCCCTGCACGTAAATTTATTGATGATGCTGTAGAACTATTACAGAAAATTGTCGATTCTGGTATGACAGATATCCACTGGGCAGCATACATCAGAGCCGACAACTTAACACCCCAGTTGTGTGACTTGATGGTCAAAACCGGGATGAACTACTTTGAAATTGGGATTACCAGTGGTTCTCAGGAACTAGTTCGCAAAATGCGTATGGGTTACAATTTACGCACCGTCTTACAAAACTGTCGCGACTTAAAAGCAGCTGGCTTCAACGAATTAGTTTCCGTCAACTATTCCTTTAACGTCATTGACGAAGGTCCCGAAACCATCCGCCAAACCATCGCCTACCACCGGGAACTAGAACGAATTTTTGGCGCTGATAAAGTTGAACCAGCTATCTTTTTTATTGGACTCCAACCCCATACCCATTTAGAAGAATATGCCTTAAAACAGGGTATCCTTAAACCTGGATATAACCCCATGAGCTTGATGCCATGGACAGCAAAAAAACTCCTGTGGAATCCTGAACCCCTTGGTTCTTTCTTTGGGGAAGTCTGCTTACAAGCTTGGAAACAAAACCCTAATGACTTCGGGCGCGAAGTTATGAACATCCTAGAGGAAAAATTGGGTTGTGCCAATTTGGAAGAAGCACTTTCTGCACCTATAGACAAGAAAGAAAAACAGGCTCTAAGTGTATCATAGACATTTGACATCCTCTCGCCGCCGTAGTCAGAATATCACAACGTCCCTAGGGGGGTCTTATAGAACCACTCTAATATGGTAACTTGTATTTAGATGATTTCCTCAGCGGGCAGGATGTCTACCCTACAAGAGTTTTAAGATTTATTATATATTACCCATCAAGCTGCAATCTGCTGTAAATTCATAGTTTGATTCAGCAACGCCCAATTCAAACTTCAGATCAAAAATTCAGAATTACTTACCAATTATGACAGCCTATGTTAGAAGGTTCAATACTACAAAAGCTGGAAAAAGCACACCGCAATACTACTAGAGCACTTGCACTTGGGGTCTACTACAAAAATACTTTAGTTTCTCTGTGCCATGCTTTAGAAGACCACATTTTAAGTGAAGATAGTTCACCGTCAGTTATTACAGCCTTTCAACAAGGTAAATGGTATCTCCAAGAAGCCGAAAGATACGCAGATATTGCTCAGTATAGCCAGCAAATTGTGATTATGGCGACACCGGATACAGGGTTTGTAGAACATCCCACTAGCCAACTTAGTAATGTGGATTTAGTGCCATTAAATCCACTTGACCCAGTAGCCCAGGAGTGGCACTTAATTATCCTGTCCCCAGAATACACAGCAATGGTACTTTGTCAAGAGCTATCAGAGTCAGATTATGGGGCAGATGGTAGACCATGTTCTGATAGAGAGCGGAAATTCTATGGATTATGGACATTTGAACCAGCGTTAGTGCAAGAAACAGCCAACTTGGCGATCGCCCACATTCAAGAATACAATCCAGAACTAGCAGAAAAACTAATCAACCGTCAAAAGAATATACATTATAGTCCAGTTACGCCAAAACATTTAAGTGCGGTTGTCTCCCGCGTAGTAGATTATCTCGAGACAGGACAAAAGCCACAAGCACTGAGTACCGCTCCCAGTCAACAGGACTTAGACCGTAACCTAGTTTCTAATGAAATCCAGGCATTTTTACGGATGGCGCAATTAATCGATGTGGCTGATGTTCAAAATCCCATGGCCTGCGCCGAAGTCGTAGCACTTGCTGAGATCATGGGGCAGCTTTTGGAACTACCCGCATGGCAGATTAAACGATTGCGACTAGCAGGTTTTTTACACCGTATAGACCCACTACAAAGAGCAGAAAGCCTCCTCACTCCCGGTACATCTACCCGCTACCAAGAACAAGCGCCCCATTGTCCCTTAACTTGTCCCCTAGTACCAGGAGCCCAGGTATTACGAACCATGCCCCGACTCCAGGCCATTGCCCAAATTATCACCCACCAAAGCGAATGGTGGAACGGTACAGGGGAACCAGCAAATTTAGCCGGAGATGAAATTCCCTTAGAATCGAGAATTTTAGCCCTAGTCTCCGATTTCCAGTGTCGCGTCAACAACATCAAATCATCCCCAAACACTCCCCAAGAAATCTTTACCCAAGCCTTAGAGGCATGCAGACAACAACAATCAACCCGCTTTGACCCTAAACTTGTAGATGCTCTAGCTTTATTAGTTATGGGTTTACAGCAGGGTCTAGACTTACCAGTGACAGCACCGAAAGTCAGCACTGGCGTATGGCTGCTTGACTCCCAATGGGATAAATATCGACAAACCAGTACAGTACAACCCCACTGATAAAACTTCTGAGCTTCCTAATTACCAGTCATCCCCATGAATCTTGAAGCCATTAAATCAGGAAAACTCAAACAACTTCCAGGAGCTAACCTAGAAGATGAGGAACTCTCCCAAATCGATTTGAGCCGGATCAATCTCGCAGGCGCTAACTTAGTCGGTACTAATTTCATCGGTTCCAAACTTGAAGGCGGACATTTCCAGGGAGCCAACTTGATGGGCGCAAACCTGCAAAAAACTGACCTGCGGGCCAACCTCATGGGAGCGAACTTAATGCAAGCCGACTTAACCAGTGCTGACTTGCGTGGTAGTAATTTACGCGGAGCCAACTTAATGGGGGCGACACTGGCTGATGTCTCCCTGGCTGGTGCTTTCTTGAGTGGTGCTAATTTAATGAATGTCAACCTACAGGGTGTTGACTTACGCAGTGCTGACTTACGGGGTGCAAACCTCACCGGCGCAAATCTCAAAGGTGCTGACTTAAGTCGTGCTGATTTGCAAGGAAGTTTATTAAGTGAAGCCAACTTAGAAGAAGCTGACCTACGGGGCGCAAATTTAGCCGGGGCCAACCTCACCGGCGCAAATCTCCTGTGTGCAGAGTTGGAAGGGGCAAATTTGACCGGGGTCAAGTTAGATCAGGCTTGCTTACTGGGGACAGTCATCGCCACAGTTGGTTAAAAAAGATTAAGCTAGGACTCGCCAACGCATCCACACCGCCAGTATCCCCATGAACACCACCCCCATCACTCCTTGTAGAGGATTATTATTTACACCCGTCACCCAATCAGGAACTTGACCAGTATATTCAATTAAATTGCCTACATTAATTATGTAATAGCCCCAAACTAAACCACCATGTAAACCAATCGCTAAACCCAATCTTCCCCCACGCCAGCGTTTAGCCCATACCTGCGTTAACCCCAGCAATATCAAAGCTGGAAATTGCGGTAATGTTTGAATAATTACCTCCCAAGGCTTAATAAAGTGCAATGCAGCAAAGGTGACAGCATTGACCCAAAGTGCCACACCTAAGCTATAGTCCCGTTCTAGTTCATCCAGTAACCAACCTCGAAATAATAACTCTTCCGCAAACCCCACACCTAAAGAGACAATTAAACCCTCTAGAATTATTCTCGGCAAGAAAACCTGCGGTTGTTGCCATACCAGCCAACCTAAAAAACCTTGTAGCCCAAACACTGCAAGAATGCCAACTATACCAGTAGCGAAACCATTCAGCAAATCCACGGCATTGGATCGGGTGATTTCCCCACCATATTGTCTGAATATCTGGGGTTGGTGATAGACATTTTTACCCCATAGCCGCAACAGCAAAATAAATTGCGCATATAACAGCACCATTGTCAATATACTTACTAAGTTAGGATCCCTAACTAACAAGTAAATTGGGATGGCAAAGGGTAGCCATAGGACTAATAAGGCCGCAACAAAATAACCCAGCCTGATGGTAACAGGACTGTGGGCTAACCGAATTAGGTTGATTTTCATGGGATTTTGAGGAATAAGTCCAATATATTGTCTTATTCGTCCGGTTCAATGGTGCTACTTAAACCATGACTTTTTAATGTTTCGCAATAAAATTCCGCGTGTTCCTGAGCGCAAGTAATGACTAAAGCCAAACCGTTGGTATGGGCTTCCATCATAATGCTTACTGCTTGGGGTTGGGTCAGGCTCGGTACTGTAGTTAATAGTGTCTGTACTACATACTCCATGGAGTTGTAGTCGTCATTATGGAGCAAAACCCGGTACCGGGGGGCAAGCTTGCGGGATGTGGAACGCTTCTCAATGGTTTCTACAGACACGGCTGTTTGCTTTTAATTCGATGATTGACAAGAACAAGATAGATGTTAAGTCAATGCTATTGACTTAATACTTATTTACTTATGCTATAACATCGCGATACAAACCTGAAAGATTAACCTCCCCCCCCGTCTTTAAAGCTGAACGCTTTTCACTCTGCTCAGAAATTTCTGATAATCTGAAATTAAGGTATGTTCAATATCTTGGTTTCAGATAGCGCATTCTCGCTTTTACAATCAATTAAGCTGCTACCTCGTCAATTTAACGAATATGAGCCTAGAGTTTGAACCAGGACAAATTGTATCTTTAGACCATAGTGATAAGAATTTACTTGCAGAAGTTATCCAAGTCGTGGTTGCTCGTCAGTTGTGCTGGTTACGTCCCCTGCTGTTAGCTAACTGTACACCAGAACCACCAATTATTACTGATCTGCGAGATGGTTCACATTTGCTTTGTCCTCTTAATTTGGTGCGACCAGCCCTAGATACGGAGGTCATTACCTTTTTGAGCCAGATTTTAGCTAAAGAACCCAAAAGCAAACTAGACTCAGCCGCTCAACAGCAATATTATCAATTTATTCAGCAGATATATCCAGGGTATGAGCGAACCCCCATGAATTGAGGAGTAGCGGATGAAATTTCCCCTCCTCATACCTATTACCCGCCCGAAATTAAGCGTAACGAATACCAGCATCTCTCATGCGTTGAATGGCTTCATACATCCGTTCATCGGGAATGGTCAGGGCTATTCTGAAAAAGCCCTCGCCGATGGCACCATAACCATTTCCTGGAGCCGCCATAATGCCACATTTGTCAAGCAATAAAGATACAAATTCTTGTGAAGAATATCCTAGAGGTACAGGTGCCCAGATGTAAAGTGTAGCGTCAGGAGGTTCAATGGGCCAGCCTAAAGACTGTAATCCTTTTACAATAATGTCACGACGCTTTTGGTAAGCTGACATTAAGGCTGAGAGTTCTGCATCACTAGTGGAGAAGGCTGCGATCGCAGCTTTTTGAATTGCCTTAAATACCCCAGAATCCACATTACTTTTTACCTGTCTCACTCCTTGAATACCAGTGGCATTCCCAACCACAAAACCAATACGCCAGCCCATCATATTATAGGATTTAGACAGACTGTGAAATTCAATAGCCACATCTTTCGCACCCGGAACTTGCAGGACACTCGGCGGTTTATAGCCATCGTAAGCCATTTCCGAGTAAGCATGGTCATGACATAGCAAAATATTATACTGCCTGCAAAAATCAACCAATTCTCCCAAAAATTCCAGGCTGGCTATGGCTCCTGTGGGATTATTGGGATAATTAATCCACAATAATTTGGCTTTACGGGCAATTTCTTCAGGAATTATATTTAGGTCAGGTAAAAAATTGTTTTCTGCCTTCAACGGCATACTATATGGTTCACCACCAGCAAAAATTGAGGCAGTCTTATACACAGGATAACCAGGATCCGGTATCAGGGCATAGTCTCCCGCCTCTACAAAAGCTAAGAAGGTGTTATGTATTGCTTCTTTAGAACCAATTGAAGAGATAATTTCTGTATGTGGATTTAACCCTGTCACCCCAAACCTCCGTTCCATCCAATTAACCGCAGCCTCCCTAAATTCTTGTGTTCCCTGATAGGGTGGGTAGTTATGGGTGGATGGGTCATCAATTGCTTGATGCATGGTCTGAAGAATCTGATTAGGAGTTGGTTTATCTGGGTCGCCCAGTGCCAGATTAATGATATCAACTCCCTGAAGCCCAAGTTGTTCCCGTTTCCTGTTAAGTTCGGCAAACAAATAAGGAGGAATTTTTTCTAAACGTTTAGCGGGCTGCATGGTGGTTTACTACTAATGCAAGTTATGGATGCTCACTAGCACAGTTTACGCCACACTGGTGAAATAAATACTAAATTTCCGGGAAAAACACTAGCCATGTCCTAGGATTTCCCTCGTCGGCAAGCAGTAGTTAACCCCAACTGGGTACTAACTTCACCCGACCCGCATCCATTTCTGCCATTAATAACTCTAGAGCTTCATAATCTACATCAGAAATGTAACCCATTTGAGTTAGTTCTGAATTGATTTCATTTTCGATTTCGGGGGTTAATTTTTGAATATCAAGGGCTTTTTCAACCAGTTGACGGATAATGTATTTAGTTCTCATCAGTAATATACCAAGACTATATGTGATAATTCCTGTCCAAGATACTGTTGGGTATACAATGTGATTTAATTTTTCATGCTGGTGTGAACTATATCATTAGAGCATGGAATAAATAATCTGTCTTTAACCTTGGTATGCAACCCTGTCCAGCATGACAATAAATCAAGTCTTTGCATCTAAACCTGAGAGTGAGTTAATTAGTTTGAGTTACTAACTCAGTAAGCTTTGTCAGAAAACTTACGCTTATTTTATCTCCTCTATGGCGGTCTATGTAGATTGTTTTGCAGATGGAGGGGAAAAAAAGTATACAGACGCACATTTTATCCTGGATTTGCGGAATTTTTATCAAACATCTTATGTTTTAAAAAAATTCCGCAAAGTTACCGGAACATCTGGGAATACATCAGAAGCAAAAGTTGGCGGTGTACAGTTAAAGTATCAATTAGTACCCCTAAGCCCGCCTGATCCTCACCCACACCGGGATAGATAAGTTAGTAAACAGTGTTAAATATATAATAGTATAAATGTACCAAATAAATCTACCAATAACTGCAATTTATAATTGTAGATTGTGATTCAGCAACGGACAAAGGTGTATTTTCAGAAAAATCTGGCTATGGGGATTGAATAACTGTACCGCACAGGCTACATTAATGCTAAGTTATAGTAGATTAGCTGTAATTAAGGTAGCTAAGAAGATAGCATAGTGGTTGTTGCAGTTGAGAAATTAATCACAGCGGATATATTAAAGCCAGCGCGTTACTTGGGTAACGAGCGCTTGGCAGTAAATAAACCTTGGGATAAGGCCACAATACGCTGGGCTTTAACCTACCCAGAGGTGTATGAAGTCGGATCGTCTAACTTAGGGCATATTATCCTATATAATATCCTGAATGCCCAGCCCCAACAATTATGCGATCGCTCTTATTTACCAGGATCTGACCTGGCAGCAAAACTGAGGGCAACCAATACACCCTTGTTTGCCGTAGAATCAAAGCGACGCTTAGAAGAATTTGACATTTTAGGTTTTAGTCTCAGTTATGAACTGGGAGCAACTAATATCCTGGAAATGTTAGACCTAGCGGGAATTCCCCTCACATGGCAAGAAAGAGCCGAGGGTAACTACCCGTTAATTTTTGCGGGGGGACAGACGGCCACATCAAACCCCGAACCATACGCCGACTTCTTCGACTTTTTCGCCCTTGGAGATGGGGAAGAATTACTACCAGAAATTGGGTTAGTGTTGGCAGAAGGTAAACAAAGCAAACTAAGTTGGGAAAATCTACTCCTAGACTTGGCACAGATACCAGGGGTCTATGTTCCTCAGTTTTATGATATGGCAACGGATGGCTCAGTACATCCTCGCCGAAAAGATGTGCCAAAACGGATTATCCGCAGGGTGGCAACCCCAATCCCAGCATATTCCATTGGTTTAGTTCCTTACATGGAAACCGTCCATGACCGTCTCACACTGGAAATTCGCCGAGGCTGTACACGTGGTTGTCGCTTTTGTCAACCAGGAATGCTGACTCGTCCAGCCAGAGATGTGGAACCAGAACAGGTAGTAGCAACCATTGAAAAAGGAATGCGGGCTACTGGATACAATGAGTTTTCCTTGCTATCCCTGAGTTGTTCGGATTATTTGTCCTTACCAGCAGTAGGGATGGAAATCAAAAACCGGTTAAAAACCGAGAATATTTCCCTGACACTGCCTAGTCAACGGGTAGATAGATTTGATGAAAATATTGCCAAGATTCTGGGTGGAACCAGGCAAGGTGGACTAACTTTTGCTCCAGAAGCCGGCACCCAAAGAATGCGGGATATTGTAAATAAGGGTTTAAGTAATGAAGAATTATTAAGAGGCGTAAAAACAGCTTGGGAACAAGGCTGGGATAAAATTAAGTTATATTTCATGATTGGCTTGCCTGGGGAAACAGATGCTGATGTGGCAGGCATTGCGGAAACAGTCAGTTGGCTACAACGAGAATGTCGCGGTAGAGGCAGAAAACCACTAAACTTTAATCTGACAATTTCTAACTTTACACCCAAGCCCCATACCCCTTTTCAGTGGCACTCAGTTTCTACTACAGAGTTCAAACGGAAACAAAACTTGCTCAGAGAAGAATTCCGCCGCATTAGGGGTGTTAAGGTGAATTTCACCGATGTCCGAATTTCGGCAATGGAAGACTTTGTGGGCAGAGGCGATCGCACACTAGCGAAAGTAGTCCGTCGCGCATGGGAATTAGGAGCCGGTATGGATTCCTGGTATGAAAATTTAGATGCAGCCTTTGGTGCTTGGGAAACAGCCATCGCCGAAGCTGGTTTAAATTGGAAATATAGGCGGGTAGAAAAGGGCGAGTGGAATCTGTTTGATACCCAGGAACACAAAGTTGAGGGGAGAAGGGGAACGGACGTAAATTCGGCTTTCACTCCCCCACTGCCTTCGCCCGACTCGCTCAATATGCCCTTACCTTGGGATCATATAGACACAGGCATCGATAAAAAATGGCTGCAGGAAGACTTAAAACGGGCTTTAGAAGCGGCAATAGTCCCGGATTGTTCTTTTGCAGCTTGCTCACACTGCGGTGTCTGCGGCACAGACTTCGGACATAACATTGTGATTTCACCGCCACCAATACCAGAATTTCCTGGCAATTTTGTTCCCAATACAAATAAAACCCAAAGACTGCGTGTCTGGTTTGGTAAGCAAGGTCTCATGGCTTTAGTGAGTCACCTGGATTTAATGCGCCTGTTTGATCGGGTCATCCGCAGAGCAGGTATACCCATTGCCTTTACCGGTGGATTTCATCCCAGTCCCCGGATTGCGATCGCCAGTGCTTTAGCTCTTGGGGCCACCAGCAGTGGAGAAATTGTAGATTTTGAGTTAATCCAGCCAGTGGAAGTTGAGAATTTCCGACAGCAACTAGTTCAGGAACTGCCCGGGGACATCCCTATATATAAAGTTGCTAGTATAGACTTGAAAGCCACCGCAGCTAACCAAGTCATGGAGGCTGCGGCTTATGTAATTAAGGTAGCAACCTCCAGATCAGTAACAGCAACACAATGGCAAGAATGGATTGATGCCATCAAAGCCAAAAATGAGCTATGGTGGGAAAAAACTACCAAATCAGGGAAGAAGGAATTAGTAAATCTGCGCTCCCGCTTGTTTGAACTGGAATTAGTTGAAACTGAAACCAGTACAGCAGAGTCTATAGCTGTTCTGCATTATTTAGGAAGTTGTCGCCATGATGGTGTGGTCTTGCGTCCCGAACAAATACTGTCTATGCTGGAAATAGTATCGCTCGCAGAATTTCAATTGCTGCACATCCACCGCAACCAGCTAGTTTTAGGTGTATAATACCTAACAAGCAATGCTTTATTTAGAGCCTCCCTCACGGACTTAAAACCTAGGGCACAGCTGCGCTGATGGCGGAGCGTGACCCTAGCCAAGTCTGACATAGGACATAATGGCAATTAATTCCCTCGGTTGCGTTAGAATCAGAGCAAGACAATTTTCACTGCGTGGCCATTCAATGGACTAGTTCACTCCCCTAATAAGCAGGGAGGAAAAGCTATCTATAGCTATGCCTGGCAAAGCTATGGGAGCGTGTACTTAGCTAAGACTTGCGTTCAGGCTTCTGTGTAAGCATACAAGATTGTGACTTCTAGAATTGTATCCAAAGACTGGGTAATGAAGACAGCTTGCCGCTCTTCCTAGGACATAAGCGAATAGCTACGCCACACAAGCTATCAGCCGACTGCTGCTGGAGCTGCTGTAGAAGTAGTTGTGAGACTTGTCTTGTAGAAGCCACTATCCCTATAGCTAACTTGTGAACTAGTAACTTAAAAAATGGGCTGCCGTGGCCAACTCTTCCTCTATGTTTTTTAAACAAGTGCTAAATGCCTAATCTCTAGCTACCAGTGCTATAGCATCAAAAAACACCCATAAAGGGTTGCCCTGATTTTTCAATGTTAACTTTGGTTAAATAATATGCAGCCCTTGGGAAATAATCACCGCGTGTAAACGCAACTCTTTAGTCCGATGCTCCCTTTAATTTTGAGCAAAGAAGTCACAATTTTTATGATCAGCAGCGTCTTTTGGAGCTGGCAGGGGCGAAAGGCACGCGTGTTCCTCTAAGCTTCTCGTTGGCGCTGCCAATTTTTGAGGAAATTGAATGCCAAAGCAAATTATCATAGCAGAACAGCATCAAATTGCTGCTGTCTTTTCTGAAGATCAAATACAAGAACTCGTAGTCGCCACTGGTCATCACCAAATTGGTGATATCTACTTAGGTGTAGTAGAAAATGTATTACCAGGAATAGATGCGGCTTTTGTCAATATCGGAGATCCAGAGCGTAACGGATTTATTCATGTGACCGACTTGGGTCCATTAAAGCTAAAGCGTACGGCAGCAGCAATTACAGAACTATTAGCACCACAACAAAAAGTTTTGGTACAAGTGATGAAGGAGCCAACAGGGACGAAAGGTCCTAGGCTCACAGGTAACATCACATCACCGGGACGCTATGTAGTTCTCATGCCCTACGGTCGGGGGGTAAACTTATCTCGACGAATTAAAAGTGAAAGTGAGCGGAACCGCTTGCGTGCGCTAGCAATTTTGATTAAACCTGCGGGAATGGGTTTACTGGTGCGTACAGAAGCAGAAGGCAAACCAGAAGAGGCTATTATTGAAGATTTGGAACTGTTGCAAAAGCAATGGGAAGCCATTCAGCAAGAAGCACATTCTACCCGCGCCCCGGCCCTACTGAATCGGGACGACGACTTTATCCAGCGGGTACTCAGAGATATGTACGGTGCCGATGTGAATCGGATTGTGGTGGATTCCAGCACCGGATTGAAAAGAGTAAAACAGTATTTGCAGAATTGGAGTGGAGGTCAAACACCCCAGGGCGTATTGTTCGACCATCACCGCGATCGCTCGCCAATTTTAGAATATTTCCGCATTAGTGCCGCAATTAGAGAAGCCCTCAAACCGAGAGTAGACTTACCCTCTGGCGGCTATATTATCATTGAACCAACAGAAGCATTAACAGTAGTAGATGTTAACTCTGGTTCCTTCACGAGATCCGCAACGGCCAGGGAAACAGTGTTGTGGACAAACTGTGAAGCTGCTACGGAAATCGCTCGTCAGTTACGGCTGCGAAATATTGCCGGGGTAATTGTGGTTGACTTCATTGATATGGAATCGCGGCGCGACCAATTACAAGTTTTAGAACACTTTAATAAAGCACTCAAGGCAGACAAAGCTCGTCCTCAGATTGCCCAACTCACGGAGTTAGGACTAGTAGAACTGACCCGTAAACGCCAAGGTCAAAATATTTATGAATTATTTGGTCATACTTGCCCCACTTGTGGCGGGTTGGGGCATACTGTGCGGTTGCCAGGAGATACAGAAACCCGACTGCCAACCACTGCTGAAATACCAGAGCGTTCGGATTTCGGCTCCACTCAGTCTAAGGTCTCTTTTCCTAATAACGATAGCGTGGGGAGAGTTCAAACACCAAGGATACCGGCAGTAAAGGCGCGAGGTTATGAGTCTTTTGACGACGGGTTTGATGGATTGCGTGGCCCATCTGGGGATATTGATACTCCCATTAATCATCCTAGCTATCAAGAACCACGGGACGTAAAGCGTCGTGTTCGTAAGAGCAGCCATGGTAGATTTGGTCTTAATGGAGTTAATACTAAGGATGATATACGTAGCCTAGACTCTCTATCGAGTCGAGGTGGAGACATCAGTGGGGTGATTCCTAGTGAGGTAGGTTTTGACAATGATTTAGATATAGACTTAGACGTTGATACCCAAAGGTCTACTCCAGAAATTCCCTCTCCCTCCTTAACTAAATCCGGTTGGCAAGAGAGAACTGGGCGGGCTACCAGGGAGAAGCTCGAGCCAATTAAACCAGTGGTAGAACCACCGGAATTTAAAACTGTGGAAATGAGTCCCCAAGAACAAGATGTGTTCGCTTTGATGGGGGTTTCTCCTTTATTGAAGTTGGATGAGGAATCTCAGGGGAAAAGTCCCAAGTCAGTAATTATTAATATTATTGCACCAGGACAGTTAGACACTAATGTTAGAAAAAATCAAAATTTGATTTTTGAGTCACAGGATGAACCCAATAATCAGTTGTCGCTACTAGAAGATAAAACCCCCGATGTGCTGGATAGGGATTATGGCTTTGAACCCCAAGAAGAAACCATAATCATAGAGAGCGTAGTTGAAACTCCAGAAGCTACTACTCATAGCTTACCTGTGGATTTGGAAGTTACACCTACCGTTACGCCGTCCGACAAAATCTCTACTGGTAACCGTCGCCGCCGCCGTCGTTCTTCTGCCCTAGAGTCTAATTCTTCTACAGGTGAGGACAATTAATTCTGTTATGGAGACAGAAGAAACAATTTCACATCCCCGATTCTTGAATTCGGGTGAGGCGGGTCTCCCTTTTTCACCTTTCTCTTGTGACTTGGTGGCGGGTATAGATGAGGTGGGGCGGGGTGCTTTGTTTGGTCCTGTGGTGGCAGCAGCTGTGATTTTGCCTGGTTGTGCCTTGCCAAAACTCATGGCTGCTGGTATTAAGGATAGTAAAAAACTTTCCAGTTCTCGGAGAATTACACTAGCAGGGCAAATTTGTGAGTTGGCGACGGACTGGACTATTGGGGTTGCTTCCAGTACTGAAATTGATGAACTAAATATTTTGCAGGCAACTCTTTTAGCTATGAAGCGGGCTGTGCTGAAACTGAATGTACAGCCTCAACTATGTTTAGTTGATGGTAACCAGCCGATTAAAGATTTGCTTGTGCCTCAACAAACTGTCGTTAAGGGTGACGAAACTCATGTGAGTATTGCAGCTGCTAGTATTGTCGCTAAGGTTTGGCGTGACTCACTGCTCATCCGTTTGGCATCAAAGTATCCTTTATATAATTTGGAGAACAATAAGGGCTATGGCAGCCAAAAGCATTTGCTGGCGCTGCAACAGTATGGTCCATCACGACTGCATCGCAAATCTTTTCGTGGTTGTTAAGTGGGCGATCATCGATCACTCAACTGAAGCTCAAGGGGTTGGACTTGAACCATACAAGCTACGGCTAGCTTGCTAGTTCTCAAATAGTCTGCTTGGTCTAGGTTGAGATAGGTTTTATATAAGGGAGTGAGTCAATCTGGGTTGAGAATAGGCATTTCCCCCGGGCTGCAATTGCCTTTGGCACTGCGCTGATTGCAATCAGCCCTAGTCTTGTCAATTAGGAGGGGTTCCATGCCCTGTGATGTTACCCAGTGGTGGTAATCGGCCAGGAGTTGATGCTGGAGGCGTTGTTTTATGGTCATCAGTATACTTTTGAGTAAACCATTACCTGTGGCTTCTAGGATGGGCTGAGGTGTGAAGCAAAATGGGGCTGGGATATCTACTTCTACTTTTAGGTCGGCTTTTCCTTGGAGGATGGTGATGTTGTTGTTTTCTTGGGGTGATAAATACCCTTGTAAATTTAATGACCAGCGCTGGTTGATGTACTCAAAGCCCAGAATTTGACTATTTACCGATCGCACCTGAATGGTTCCATGTGATTCTGCCCAAACTTTCAGGTCTACAGTGGGTTGAATACTCAGTGACATGAAGGTTAATGGACGCATTTTTAAGCGAAATACTTCTTCTGAAAGTTGCTGTATGCGACTATTATCTGTGAGTGCGTTGACTAGACGTTGAGGCTGACGCAGGTAGTGTTGGATAGGGATGGGTTGTGGTGGTACATTAATTCTTACTGTTTGGCAGGCGGTAAACTGGGTAGCCATGAATTAAAAGCAATAATTGTTGAATATTTCTATTTTTAATTAAATTATAATTTTATTTTTTTCTATTCGTTGAAACATTACAGCCTTTTTCAGGCTAATGAAGTACACATCAATTGCCTATTCCCTGTTCCCTGTTCCCTGTTCCCTGAAACTAAACAACTTTGTACCTCACGAGCATGGGAAATGCTATATAGGAGCGGATTCCAATTGACTGGGAGAAAACTTGAGAAAATTCGATTGAACTCTATTTAAAAGCTGTTCACAAAAGACTATTTTTACCTATCATACAGTCATAACCTTGGCTCAACCATGCTCCATGATGGAGTCATATTACAATAGGCCTCTAGTTTAGATAAATAATTTAGGACTAAAGTCTGTGACTATATCTATTGCTCATTTAGGACCTCCTGGCACTTACGCAGAACAAGTAACTGCTTTTTATGCTAATTGGCTGGCAAAAAAAACAGGTAATCAAGCTATGTTGTGTCCATATTCGAGCATTTCCCAATCACTCAACGCTGTTGCGTCTGGAGAAACTCTGTTAGCTGTTGTGCCGGTAGAAAATTCTATTGAAGGCAGTGTAACTATGACAATGGATACACTGTGGCAGTTGGATAGTTTACGAGTTCAGTTGGCTTTGGTAATGCCGATTGCTCATGCTTTAATTTCTTGTGCCGGTAGTTTAGATACTATTCAAACTGTTTATTCTCACCCACAAGCTTTAGCACAATGTCAAGGATGGTTAGGGCGGTTTCTGCCAACTGTGCAGCTAATAGCGAGTAATTCGACTACCGAATCGCTACAGCGGCTGGATGGAGATTTAACCGCGGCTGCGATCGCATCCAGTAGAGCCGCCGATCTCTATAAATTGCCTATATTGGCTAGTAACATTAATGACTACCCCGACAACTGCACTCGCTTTTGGGTGGTGAGCCAATGGGTGGAAGATTTAGTGGCTATATCAGGAACTGCTCATTACACTTCCTTGGCTTTTACTGTCCCGGCAAATTTGCCGGGAACGCTACTTAAAGCACTACAGGTATTTGCTGGGTTAGGGATTAATCTTAGTCGTATTGAATCGCGACCAACAAAGCGATCACTAGGAGAATATTTGTTTTTTATTGATTTAGAAGCAGATGTGCACGAAGAACAAATGCGATGCGCTTTAGCGCAGTTAACTGAGCATACAGAAATCTTGAAGATTTTTGGCAGCTACAATATTCTACCTATAACAACTGGGTCGTAACTCCTAATTAAAAAAATACGAATTACGAATTACCTATGGCTACGCCACGCAAGCTATAACGTAGCATTTCCCCTGGCAAACAGGAAATATTACGAATTATTAAAAGTATCTTTGAGGACGGCGCGGGCTGCTAAATGATTCCGAGTAGAAGTCAAAATTTCTGCTTCTCTTTCCAAGCGAAGTAAGGTATCTTGTGTTTCTAACAATGCCTGTTGCTCTGAGGGCACACCATAGAGATTACTTGCTACCCAGTAAGAAAGTTCTGTAGGTAGGTCGGGTAATTCCTCTGGTAGTTCCATATTTTGCTCAGTTAACTTGGCTGAGAGACGAACTACATCTCGTAAGAGTTGTTCTACATCTGCGGCTAAGGGGCGTAAATCTTGATTTGGCGGCTGATCTTCTAACCATTCTACTAACCCAACACGGTAAGGCTTTTCGCGGACATATTCTAAAACACGGAACCTTTGCTGTCCCAAAGTCAACATTTTCATGCGGTCATCTGGCAGCCGTTGGTAA
The DNA here is from genome assembly GCF_028331085.1 of Anabaena sp. CS-542/02. NCBI lineage: Bacteria > Bacillati > Cyanobacteriota > Cyanophyceae > Nostocales > Nostocaceae > Anabaena > Anabaena sp. CS-542/02. The sequence continues at coordinate 58,403 of NZ_JAQMTM010000158.1, read as the reverse complement.
TGAATGATTTCTGCACAACAACCAATATTAGCGATTGTACCGTCAACTGGATCGACCATTAACACACCGAATCGGCGATCGCTCTCCAAAATCGTATTCATCATGATTCGGTAGCGGAATTCAAAGATGTGTAGGGGTAATGGTCTAGTGGGGAATAGAACTACTTCAGGTAACGGGAACAGAGGTAGTTCGCGAACTGCAATTTTAGAAGAGGATGTCATTGTTACCTTTGTATAAAATTAATTGTGAAATTTATTATTCTCTGCTTTCCCCGTACTCTTCTGATATTCTATCATTTGTTTCCCATCTGATAAAAAGCCCTGAGATAAATTTCTTCAGGGCTGGGTAAATATTACAGCATTAACCAAACTATAGTTTTACTTCAATGTCCACACCAGAAGGTAAATCTAGCTTCATCAGGGCATCAATAGTTTTAGAAGAAGGTTGATAAATGTCAATAATCCGGCGGTGGGTGCGGGTTTCAAAGTGTTCCCGGGCATCTTTATCTACGTGAGGCGATCGCAGCACACAGTAGATTTTACGTTTTGTTGGTAAAGGAATCGGGCCTATAGCTGTAGCGTTAGTTCTGTTAGCCGTGTCTACAATCTTCTCGCAAGATGTGTCCAATAAGCGACGGTCAAAAGCCTGTAAACGAATTCTAATTTTCTGCTGCTGTAGAGTTGCCATCTTTAATTTTCTAGGTTCTGATGAATAATTATGATTTTTCTGAGAATTATCGGGGATAGTGACTTTTTCTGCCCGGCCTGGCGAAGGCTTTGGGGTGAGACTCTCACAATTCCCCTTCTGCTGAGATTAGCCGCAGCATAGGTGATTACTTGAACAAGCAATCAAAGAAGGAAGATAAAGGAGCACCGATAGATTATCTACCAGCGCTCCTTGCTTATAGAACAAAAAGGTGTTACTTCAGAATTTTGGATACGACACCGGCACCAATAGTGCGTCCACCTTCACGAATTGCGAAGCGCATTCCTTGCTCAATAGCAATCGGGTTGATCAATTCTACTGTCATTTTGATGCGATCGCCCGGCATCACCATTTCTGCGTCGCTACCATCATCAGAAGTAAAGGATTTGATAGTGCCGGTTACATCAGTTGTCCGTACGTAAAACTGAGGACGATAGCCGGAGAAAAATGGGGTTTTACGGCCGCCTTCTTTCTCTGTCAAGACGTATACTTCACCTTCAAATTGAGTGTGAGGAGTAATAGAACCTGGTTTGGCAATTACCATCCCGCGCTCGATGTCAGTTTTTTGGATACCGCGCAGGAGCACACCGGCGTTATCACCAGCCATACCTTCTTCGAGACTCTTCTTAAACATCTCGATCCCAGTTACAGTGGTGTTGCGAGTGTCTCTAATGCCCACTAGTTCAACATTATCACCGACCTTAACTTTACCACGCTCAATCCGACCAGTGGCCACAGTACCACGACCTGTGATCGAGAATACGTCTTCCACTGCCATCAGGAAGGGTTTATCTACAGCACGGTCGGGAGTAGGAATGTAGGAATCTACTGCTTCCATGAGCGCGTAGATTTTGTCCACCCACTCATCTTCTCCCCGTTGAGTCTTGGGGTTAGCCGTCATTTTTTCCAATGCTTTGAGACCGGAGCCTGTGACGATGGGGATATCGTCACCAGGGAAATCGTAGCTAGATAATAGCTCCCGGACTTCTAGTTCTACCAACTCTAGTAGTTCTGGGTCATCTACCATGTCTTCCTTGTTCAGGAACACCACCAGACTGGGTACACCTACCTGCTTTGCCAATAGGATGTGTTCACGGGTTTGGGGCATGGGGCCATCTGCAGCGGAAACTACGAGAATACCACCATCCATTTGAGCCGCACCAGTGATCATGTTTTTCACATAATCAGCGTGTCCTGGGCAATCTACGTGAGCATAGTGCCGATCGCCGGTTTCATACTCAACGTGAGCCGTATTGATGGTAATCCCCCGTGCTTTTTCCTCTGGGGCATTATCAATTTGATCGTAGCCTTTACCTGTAGCTTGACCCAGCGCTGCCAGAGTCATAGTAATGGCTGCTGTTAAAGTAGTTTTACCATGATCAACGTGACCAACTGTACCGATATTAACGTGGGGTTTCGTCCTTTCAAACTTTGCGCGTGCCATGAATGCTCGTTTCCTTTTTTAATTAAGCGTTCCCTTTGCTTTTCGCTATGATTGCTTCAGCCACGTTGCGAGGTACTTCTTCGTAGTGGCTAAATTCCATCGAGAAGATACCCCGACCTTGGGTCTTCGAGCGGATATCAGTAGCGTAGCCAAACATTTCTGCCAATGGGACTTTAGCAGTTACCTTGGCTAAACCATCATCAGATCCCATACCTTCAATTTGTCCACGACGAGAGTTAAGGTCGCCCATCACATCCCCAAGGAAGTTTTCGGGTACTTCAACCTCAACTTTCATCATAGGTTCTAATAGTACAGGAGAAGCTTTCAATACTGCCTCTTTCATTGCCATTGAGCCAGCGATTTTGAAAGCCATTTCTGAAGAGTCTACATCGTGGTATGACCCATCCACCAGAGTTGCTTTGACATCAATTAGTGGATATCCAGCTAATACACCGGATTCGCAGCTTTCTTTCATTCCTTGTTCTGCGGGTCCGACATATTCTTTTGGTACGACACCACCCACAATTTTAGAAACAAATTCAAAGCCCGTACCCGGTTCGCCTGGTTCCAAATCGATCACAACGTGACCATATTGACCTTTCCCACCACTTTGGCGAATGAATTTCCCTTCAATTTTGGAGACTGATTTCCGAATCGTTTCGCGGTAAGCTACCTGCGGCGCGCCGACATTCGCTTCTACTTTGAATTCACGTAACATCCTGTCTACCAGAATTTCCAGGTGTAGTTCTCCCATTCCCGCGATTACGGTTTGGTTGGTTTCTGGATCTACACTGACACGGAAAGTGGGGTCCTCTTCAGACAGAGATTGCAGAGCTTTAGAAAGCTTGTCCATGTCATTCTTGGTTTTGGGTTCAACCGCTACCGAGATTACCGGCTCAGGAATGAATAGAGATTCCAGGATTACTGGCGATCCCTCATCCGTTATGGTATCACCCGTCAAGGTCTCTTTTAATCCCAATGCGGCTCCCAAATCCCCAGCCCGCATTTCATCCACATCCATGCGCTCATCTGCTTTTAGAACCACCAGACGGGAAATACGCTCCTTCTTGTTCTTGGTAGCGTTGAGAACATAACTACCTTTCTTCAGAACACCAGAATAAACCCGAACAAAGGTGAGACGACCGTAGGGATCAGCCATAATCTTAAAGGCTAGAGCTGATAGAGGTTCTTGGTCATCAGCTCTACGCTCAACAACCTCACCTGTAGGTAATGTACCTTGGATAGCTGGTACTTCAGTTGGTGCTGGTAGATAATCTACCACTGCATCCAGCATCAACTGCACACCTTTGTTTTTAAATGCCGAGCCGCACAGTACTGGCACAATCGTACCGGCAATTGTCCCTTGACGCAGCGCACCACGAATTTCATCTTCTGTAAGTTCTTCTCCCTCGAAGTACTTACTCATCAGAGTGTCATTGGTTTCTGCCACAGCTTCTACAAGCTTGGTGCGGTACTCTTCTACCTGGTCTTGCATTTCGGCGGGGATATCTGTTTCTTCGATATCTGTTCCCTCGTCGTTGTTGTAAATATAGGCACGCTGGCGTACCAGATCAACGATTCCTCTCAAGTCATTTTCACTACCAATTGGTAGTTGAATGGCAATGGCATTAGTCCGCAGGCGATCGCGCATTTGTTCGTGAACTCTGTAAAAGTTCGCCCCTGTGCGATCCATTTTGTTTATGAAAGCTATGCGGGGGACTTTGTAGCGGTCTGCTTGTCGCCAAACTGTTTCCGACTGCGGTTGTACGCCACCCACAGAACAAAATACCGCGATTACACCATCCAACACGCGCATAGAACGTTCTACTTCGATTGTGAAGTCAACGTGTCCGGGAGTATCGATAATGTTAATTTGATGATCTTTCCAACTGGTACTGATAGCAGCAGCAGTGATGGTAATTCCCCGTTCACGCTCCTGCGCCATCCAGTCTGTCACGGCTGTTCCTTCATGAACCTCGCCAATTTTATGAATTATGCCAGAGTAAAACAATATTCTCTCGGTTGTCGTTGTCTTGCCCGCATCTATATGCGCCGCAATACCGATATTGCGTACTCTCTCTAGCGGGATCGTACGTGCCACAGTAGCCTCCTATTATAGTTTTTGCCTCATGATATCTTGTATATTACTCTTTGTTAAGGTTCTATACTTCTACGGAAAACCGTATTTTTTTGTGCGTAGGCGATATACCGCTGTTATATCCACGATATACCCCTACTTTTCTTAGTAACGATAGTGTGCAAAAGCCTTGTTGGCTTCTGCCATCCGGTGTGTTTCTTCCCGTTTGCGAATTGCATTCCCGGTCTCGTTGGCAGCATCCATTAACTCATTAGCTAATTTACTTGCCATTGTGCGTCCGGGCCTAGACCTGGAAAATTTAACTAGCCAGCGCAAAGCTAGGGTTGTACCCCTGTCTGAACGGACTTCCATCGGTACTTGATAGGTGGCTCCGCCTACTCGACGCGCTTTTACTTCTACCAAAGGCGTGGCGTTGCGTACTGCTCTTTCAAAAGTTTCCAGTGGCGGAGCGCCAGTGCGATCTTCAATAGTTTTCATGGCATCATAAACCAGCCTAGCAGCCAGTGATTTCTTTCCATGACGCATCACCCGCCGGATTATCATGCTGACCAGGCGACTGTTATATACGGAATCAGGCGGAACTGGACGCCTTTGAATAACACCACGACGAGACATACTTCACCTTTACTTCGGATTTGGCAACGAAATTATATGCTATCAGACACTAGGTATATGGGCGGTTAAAGCCGCCGTTTTAACTTTGTCTTTTTTTCTCCACGCCAGATTAGGCGACGACATCATAAACTTTAATATTTTAGATGCAACCGCTGCAATTGCCTACGGCACTGGCGATAGGGTAGCGCGGCTTAGGCTATAGCCAATCGCTTGGCAGGATAATGGTTTAAATTACCTAATTTTCACTGCTTAATACAGGGTTTAGCAAGACTTTGTGGCCACATAAATCACCACTATTTAGCTATCGCACCCTTTCAACCTATAGGATGAATCATCATCCTCGACGATTAATTGCCTATTTCCTATTTCTTCGTTCCTTTCGGGAGCTTGGTTCCGTACTTGGAACGCCCTTGCTTACGGTCTTTAACTCCAGCTGTATCTAATGTTCCACGGATAATGTGGTATCTCACACCTGGTAAGTCTTTCACCCGACCGCCACGAATCATTACTACTGAATGTTCTTGCAAGTTATGACCGATACCTGGAATATAGGCTGTGACCTCAAATCCTGATGTCAGTCTTACCCTTGCTACTTTACGTAGAGCGGAGTTGGGCTTTTTCGGTGTAGTTGTATATACCCTTGTACAAACACCCCGACGTTGTGGGCATTGCTTTAGAGCTGGAGACTTAGTTTTCTGACGCGCTTTTTCGCGTTCGGTACGTATGAGTTGCTGTATTGTTGGCATGAGTTACAGCGCGTAAAGCTGCTTAGAGGTCTAACTTTTAACAAATCCTGATTATATCTTTTTTTGGGTTTTTATGTCAAACTGATATTTTTCTATTTAAAATCTGGCCGTAATCATGGAGAAGGACATACCACAGCCACAGGTGGCTATGGACTGAGGATTGTGGAAGCGAAAACCACCACCCATTAAATCTTCTGAATAATCTAATGCCAACCCATTTAAATAATTCAAGCTTTCATGATCTATGACAACCTGAATACCGCTCACGTCAAAAACGCGATCGTTCATCGTGACATTTTGCTCAAAAGACATATCATAAAACCATCCTGAACAGCCCCCTACCTTAATTGCTAATCTGAATAAAGAATTTGGCTGCTGTTTTAACTGTAATCGCCCAATTTCACTGATTGCGGCTGGACTCAGATGAATCATGGAATTAGTTATGGCTTACGCCAGGCTAAGTTATCGACAGTAAAAAACCCCATTTTAAAATATTACAGACAGTTGAAGTCTAAAAATCACGATGACAAAAAATTTTGGTTTGATTTTTTGCTGGGCTAAAATCAGCCTATAGGTGACTGGGCAGTGCTACTGGTGTATGTCTTCTTAATTCGTGAATTAATATTAACATCCTGTGTATCTCACTGAAAAGATTAGTCCCCGCCAAACGGGGAGTAATCTCAGTCTAATCGGTACTGAGGTATGAGGAAAATACTGAGTATACTATACCTACAGCTTTTGCAGTCGTTACAATTTTAACCATCATTACGAGCATAGTCGTCTTGATAGCGAATAATATCATCCTCGCCTAAATATTCACCATTTTGGACTTCAATTAACACCAAAGGAATCACTCCCGGATTTTCCAGACGGTGGGATGTACATTGGGGTACATAGGTTGACTCATTGTTCCTCAGTAGCACCTCCTTATCTCCACAAAGAACCCTAGCAGTACCAGAAACAACAATCCAGTGTTCACTGCGGTGATGGTGCATTTGCAGGCTGAGACGGTGTCCCGGTTTGACCTCTATGCGTTTAATTTTATATCCCCGCCCTTCCTCCAACACTGTAAAAGAACCCCAAGGGCGCAGCTCGGTTGCAGCAATCCCTTTATTAGAGATGGACACGGGTAGAGATAGATTATTAGTTTGTGTGGTTTCTGGAAATTGCGCCATAGTTACCTCAGTTGGTCTACAAACAAACCGTTACTAATCGTTGGATGAAGGGTAAAACTGATCCTTGAGATTTGCACCTTGCTAAACATAACAAAATTAAAACAGGAGGGTGCAAAAATAAGTCCTTCAACCAAAACTTCTATACCAACTCTTCACACCACAAGAGTGGCGATGACCTGAGCTTAAAAAACATGAGCCCGACTGCATTAATCATTCCAAACCTAGAATCCTCACCCTTAGCTTCTTACTCCCTACTCTTGTTCTAAGAAAACCCCAATACCGTTGTGGACACGTGCAGCAGTATTACTCGAACGGTCCAGTAGTTGTCCTCCCAGATAAAGACCAGTAGAACTCCCACCGTCTAAATTCAGAGCGTTCACACAACCAATATTCTTCATTAATTGGGCGTGTTCGGCTAGGGTGGGGCCTAGTCCACCAGCACGATTGTGTACAGCAGCAATGATTACTGATCCGCTTGCTGTGGTGCAAATACCACTACGAGCAGCTTTTTGTCTACTAAAAGCTGGACTGAACTTTTCCCCAGCAGCATCCAGGACAATTTGATTATTTTGTACTAATAGGGGACCGGCTCCCATAATGTGGGGATAGCGGTTAAAGTTGGGGGAATTTGTTGTGCTGGTAATGCTAACTGGTGTACCAATAGGTAATTGTGACGCCCCTAAATACGCACGTAAGGTTAGTAGGTAGCCGTCTTGGGGAATGGTAAATGTTGTTTCACCAGCCTTACCACCTGGTAGCTGATTTGTGACTCGGTTTTGTTGGACAATAACAATGATTTCGTTATCCGTTAGGGGGGTGTAGCTAGTTCCCCATGTGTTGGTGTAACGAGCAATACCACTCTGCACATAACCACTATTTAAAAATAGAATCGGCAACTTTTGATTATTGTCAATGATTAACGTTTCTTCTAAAGTGAGACGACCGAAGTAAAACTCCCCGGAGTCATTCCAGGCGATCGCCCCCCGGTTAAGAATTGGACCTGATAGCCACTGACCACCCCGACGAATTGCCCCCAAAGGTAATCGATTATTGCGGTTGAAATAACCAGCATTAATTGCGGCCACAGCTGAAGACTGCTCTGCCATTTGGATGAGTGGTGCTGTACCGGTTTGACTGGTGGTGTCAGTCCCAATGGGTTGTAAACGTAACCCACTTTGACGGGGATTAATATCTAACCAAACTACGGGAAAGCGTTCTGTACCTAAAGTGACAAATTGCTGCCGCCAGCGCAATCCTGTAGCCCAGTTAATATCTCGTTGTACCAAGGCATCGGGACGAAGATCAATGACCAGGCGGTTGGGGTTTGCTAAGGTCATAATCTGGGGAGCCATACCAAAGGGTACACTCAGACTGATAATTGTGCGATTGTTAACTACCTCTAATTTTCTCACTATTGATCTGTCCACCTTACCCCCATGAGGATTTTCCGGGGTTGCTGATGTTGATGGGGCATAGCGTTGGCTTAAAGCAGCATCGGCGATCGCATCTAGAGCCACTACCCACTCTCTATTGGGTGGTGCTGTAGATTCTGCTTCTGTTTCACTGGTTATAGTTCCCCCTGGGGAGACTTGCCAAGGTGATGGACGATCTAAATCCAAGACAATGCGAGCTGAATGAAAGGGAGGAAGACTAACCCCTGGAAGCTTGCGTGGCGTAGCTATAGATTGTTGACTTTGACGAATATTTTTTATTTGAGCTTTTGGCGTGGCGATTGCCATGAGATTACCATTAGCTTGTAACACCCAACCTACTGTTTGAGTAAAATCAGTAATATCCATATAGCGATGGCCTTGCAGCAGCCTTGTAGCTAAAACCGATGGTTTCTGGTTTGATGAGAACCATTCTATTGGTTGGCTAGCAGCACTGTTGCTGCTCAAAAAATCAACTCCAACGATCTGCCTCAGAGCACCGTCACTCAAAAAAGTTTTCACTCGCCCATCTGTTCCTCTCTCCTGTAACCAAGCCCCTGGTAAGGTACGACCATTGAGGATAATTTGCTTACCAGACGCTAACACACCACTGGTGCTGGTGCAGCAAGGTATGTTTTGCGTCACCGGGCTGGTATTAATCCAGGATTCCTCAGCTCTACTAGACCATTTAGTACATAAGCAGAATATAATAATTACTACTGCTGTTGGTGCTATAGACCGGAACATCCTCGAAGGCAACCGATAGCTTGCGTGGCGTAGCCATAGCCACCTTTGATTACTGCTGTTGGTGAGAGCACAATAATGTTTTTTACTATGATGTTGTGACATTTTTACCTCAATACTATTGATAGCTTAGGTGGCTTAGGCATAGACTACTTGCAGCACAGTAAGTTTCACGGGAATCTTAAGAAATAGTGATTGAATTTTTGCATAAATGTGATAATATATAAATTGGATATCTATCTCTTGTCAACTTAAAAAGTAATCACACCATTAAAAACACTATTACTGAGTGTTTTAAGTATCACTTTATCCAGTCAAGCTGTATAAAAAACTAGTTTGGCTGCTGCCAAGCCAGTGAAGATATCTAAACATTCACGGATGGTTGCTATTTGAGTGAGGTCTGTCTTGTAGCAAGATGGATCAAATCATCATCAAACAATGAAATATATACAACAGATATTTTGAGTAATTGTCAAATGTGTATGTTGTATAATACGCTGATTTTGGGGATGAATCAGGATTATTCCGCACTTGAAAACTAAGTTGTGTTATGGGTAAGCCAAACAAGTTTTACTTGAACTCTAATTTTTTTTCATCTGGGAATAGAAAGTTGAACCAAAAAATAGCTTGAGAATATCAACCAAAAGTATAAAAAAAAACCGCAGGTATTTGCAAAAGGTTAAACAAGAAAAAACCGAAGTGAAAAATTTTCTCTAAATTTATTTCGGTGATTTATATATTTTCCAGGTAAAACGATTTTTCCCACAGTCTAAGCTTGGTTCTGCTAGAGCGGGGCTACGTCAAAGACTAGGGTAATTGCTTACGCTAGGGTAGCGTGGCGTAAGCCATATTCTTCTCACAAATATTGGCAACATTTGTGACTAACCATCTCAAGAACAGTCTATGAAAGATAAAGCGATGCATCAATCACAAACACAGAAAATTTCAGATATTCAAACTGTCAAACCATTAGATGGACCAAGGTGGTTAGTAGAAGAACGAGATGCTTGTGGTGTAGGTTTTATTGCTCATCGCCGCAATTATGCCAGTCACGAAATTGTCACAAAAGCTTTAGATGCTTTAACCTGTTTAGAACACCGCGGTGGTTGTAGCGCTGACCAAGATTCTGGTGATGGTGCAGGAATATTGACAGCCATCCCCTGGGAGCTATTTGAAAAAGACTATTCCCGGGAAAATGTGGGGGTAGGAATGTTATTTCTACCACAAAGTAGCGAAATAGCGGCAAAAATTAGAGGTATAGTCGAGGAAATAGCGGCAGCAGAAAAATTAACCGTACTGGGTTGGCGAGTAGTACCAGTGCAAGCTAATTTACTGGGGATACAAGCAAGAGAAAATCAACCCCAGATAGAACAGGTTTTTCTAGGATCAGCAGATAAAAGTGGGGATGAACTAGAAAGAGAACTATATATCACCCGCCGGCGAATTTTCAAGGCTACTCAGCATATTTCCGCAGAATTCTATATTTGCTCTTTGTCTAATCGGACAATAGTCTATAAAGGCATGGTGCGCTCTGCTATCTTGGGAGAATTTTATCTCGATTTAAAGAATCCAGCCTACAAAAGCGCCTTTGCCGTTTACCATCGCCGATTTAGCACTAATACCATGCCGAAGTGGCCTCTGGCTCAACCCATGCGTTTATTGGGTCACAACGGCGAAATTAACACTTTGTTGGGTAATATTAACTGGATGATGGCACGGGAATCTAGCCTGAATCATCCAGTATGGGGCGATCGCTCCAACGAATTTAAGCCCCTAGTTCATATCGACAACAGCGACTCAGCCACCTTAGATAACGTTCTGGAATTAATGGTACGTTCAGGACGTAGCCCCTTGGAAGCCTTAATGATTATGGTGCCAGAGGCATACCAAAATCAACCTTCTTTGCGTCAATATCCCGAAATTATCGATTTTTACGAATATTACAGCGGACTGCAAGAAGCATGGGACGGACCAGCACTGTTAGTATTTAGTGATGGTGAAAAAGTTGGCGCCACACTAGACCGTAACGGATTAAGACCCGCTCGTTATCTAATTACCAAAGATGATTACATCCTTGTCGCTTCCGAAGCTGGAGTAGTAGAAATTCCTGAAGCCAATATTCTGGAAAAAGGTAGACTCGGACCAGGACAAATGATTGCTGTGGATCTGGTCAACCATGAAATCCTCAAAAATTGGGAAATTAAACAATACATCGCCCAGCAGCATCCCTATGGAGAATGGTTAAAACAATATCGCCAAGAACTCAAACAGCTAGTACATCAAACTCCCAGCAATGGGAATAGTCATTCCAGCACCCCCCAAAATATCAGCGGTGTAGCCATAGGAAGCTATGAACAAACCCTACTGCGTCATCAATTGGCCTTTGGCTATACCACAGAAGATGTAGAAATGGTAATTCAACCCATGGCCGCTGAGGGTAAAGAACCGACTTTCTGCATGGGGGATGATATTCCTTTAGCTGTGCTGTCGGAAAAACCCCACCTACTGTATGACTACTTCAAGCAGCGTTTTGCTCAAGTGACAAATCCAGCCATTGACCCCTTACGGGAAAGGTTGGTAATGTCCTTAAATGTGGAACTGGGAGAACGGGGAAACTTATTAGAAGTTAAACCAGAACACGCCCGCAAACTCAAGTTAGAATCCCCTGTGTTGATGGAGACAGAACTAGAAGCGATTCGGCTATCAGGGTTTGCAACGGCGGAATTATCAACCTTATTTGCGATCGCCCAAGGACCAGAAGGATTAAAAGATGCTGTACAGTCTTTAAATGCACAAGCTGCCGCATCTGTCAAGGCTGGAGCAAAGATTTTGATCCTCAGCGATTGCCCAGAAGGAGATAATGGCATTAGTGCTGAATATACTTACATTCCTCCCTTACTAGCAGTAGGGGCAGTACATCATCACCTCATACAGCAAGGTCTACGAACTAAAACCTCCTTGATTGTGAAAACAGCCCAGTGCTGGAGTACACATCACTTCGCTTGTTTGATTGGCTATGGAGTTGATGCGGTTTGTCCTTACACAGCTTTGGATACTGTCCGCGACTGGTGGTGGAAACCCAAAACCCAAAACTTTATGGACAGGGGTAAAATCGCCAAGCTCACCCTAGAAGAAGCTTTAGGAAATTATCGCCAAGCGGTAAACTCCGGTTTACTAAAAATTCTCTCAAAAATGGGAATATCCTTACTGTCCAGTTATCAAGCGGCGCAAATTTTTGAAGCCATTGGTATCGGTGGGGATTTATTAGCATTGGGATTCTGTGGTACAACTTCCCGCATCGGTGGGTTAAGCGTCAAGGAATTAGCAGAAGAAGTGCTTTCTTTCCATCGCAAAGCTTTCCCGGAACTGACCGCGAAGAAGTTAGAAAATTTGGGTTTTGTTCAGTATTTCCCTAAGGGAGAATACCATATGAATAACCCAGAAATGGCCAAGGCGCTCCATAAAGCCGTGGATGGTAAACAATATGACCACTACGAAGTTTACAAGCAGCACCTACAAGGACGACCAGTAACAGCTTTGCGTGATTTGTTGGACTTCCAAAGCGATCGCGCACCCATCCCTTTAGAAGAAGTAGAATCAGTCAGTGAGATTGTCAAACGCTTCTGTACTGGTGGGATGTCTTTAGGTGCATTATCAAGAGAAGCCCATGAGACTTTGGCTATAGCCATGAACCGCATTGGTGGCAAATCTAACTCTGGGGAGGGTGGCGAAGATCCAGTACGGTATAAAGTCCTCAATGATGTAGACCCATCCGGTAAATCACCGACTTTACCTCATTTGCATGGACTGCGCAATGGTGACACAGCTTCTAGTTCCATAAAGCAAGTAGCATCCGGACGCTTTGGGGTCACACCAGGATATTTAAGCAGCGCCCAACAAATTGAAATCAAAATCGCCCAAGGGGCAAAACCCGGGGAAGGTGGACAACTACCAGGAGCAAAAGTTAGTCCTTACATTGCTATGTTAAGGCGATCTAAGCCCGGTGTAACCTTGATTTCACCCCCACCCCACCATGATATTTATTCCATTGAGGATTTAGCACAGCTAATTTTTGACCTGCACCAAATTAATCCCACAGCACAGGTATCTGTAAAGCTGGTGGCGGAAATTGGGATTGGGACTATTGCGGCGGGTGTAGCTAAAGCTAACGCCGATATTATTCAGATATCTGGTCATGACGGTGGTACTGGAGCCTCACCACTGAGTTCTATTAAACACGCAGGTTCACCCTGGGAACTAGGGTTAACTGAAGTACATCGTGTATTAATGCAAAATGCCCTGCGCGATCGCGTGATTTTGCGTGTAGACGGTGGGCTAAAATCTGGTTGGGATGTGGTCATGGGCGCTTTGATGGGCGGTGAAGAATTTGGTTTTGGTTCCATCGCCATGATTGCCGAAGGTTGTATTATGGCGCGCATCTGCCACACTAATAACTGTCCTGTGGGTGTTGCTTCTCAAAAAGAAGAACTCCGCAAACGGTTTACAGGAATGCCAGAACATGTAGTCAATTTCTTCTATTTCATCGCTGAAGAAGTTCGCCATTTACTAGCAAGACTCGGCTACCGCTCTTTATTAGAAATTGTCGGACGAGGTGATTTGTTGACCACACGAGATGGGGCAAAAGTTAGCAAAACCCAAGCACTCAACCTCGACTGTTTACTACATCTCCCTGATGTTAAAAATAACCGTACCTGGTTACTACATGAAGAAGTCCACAGTAACGGTGTGGTGCTAGATGAGCAATTCCTGGCTGACCCGGATATTCAAAGGGCGATAACCCAAAATACCACTGCTACCAAAACCCTGGCGGTAGTTAACACAGATAGAACAGTGGGAGCACGGTTAGCCGGTGCGATCGCTTCTCGCTATGGTGACAGTGGTTTTCAAGGACAAATTAACCTCAATTTCCAAGGTAGTGTGGGGCAAAGCTTTGGTGCTTTCAACCTCCCGGGCATGATTTTGACCTTGACAGGAGAAGCTAACGACTATGTGGGTAAGGGGATGCACGGTGGTGAAATCATCATCAAACCCCCAGGGGATGCTACCTACGCAGCATCACAAAATGTCATAGTTGGTAACACCTGCCTTTATGGTGCCACGGGTGGTACATTATTCGCCAACGGTTTAGCCGGTGAACGCTTCGCTGTACGTAACTCCAAAGGTATGGCAGTTATTGAAGGTGCGGGAGACCACTGCTGTGAGTACATGACCGGTGGTGTGATTGTTGTCTTGGGGAAAGTAGGACGTAACGTGGGCGCAGGGATGACTGGCGGACTAGCATACTTCCTAGATGAAGACAATTCTTTCCCAGAGTTAGTCAATCCAGAAATTGTCAAAGTCCAGCGAGTGCTGACAGAAGCAGGCGCAAAACAATTGCAAGAATTAATCAGAAATCATGGCGATCGCACTGGTTCTGCAAAAGCAAAAATGATTCTGCAAAATTGGTCAGAATACTTGCCTAAATTCTGGCAACTAGTACCACCTTCTGAAGCCGAGAATCCAGAAGCAAATCCCCAAGCTATTGTGGAAAAACAGTTAAGTTCAGTTTAGTTGCTCACCACAAGGTACCCAACTTTTCTGTACAGTTTTTTAACTGTAGAGACGTTAGTTATTAACGTCTCTACAACTCATACAGCACCTTGCACCGAATCTGAAGTACAGATATGAATGGTAAAACTTTTTTGGGGTGGCCATCTTACCCGCCCTTGGGTATCTCACTCAGATGAAATGTCCTGTAATTTCCATGGACTAGCCATAAGCATTATTTTTTGTTTGCGAGCAAAGTTTGATTTTTGTCTTCCATCACTAGAAGTTCTGGAATAGTCACAAAACTATAACCTTGCTCTCGAAACTTACTAATAATTTCCGGTAAAGCTTGCACAGTTTGGGAACGATTTCCACCCCCATCATGCAACAACACAATACCGCCAGGTTGTGCGTTCCGAAAAACATTATTGACCAAGTTCGGAACACTGGGTAGGGAATAGTCTAATGAATCCGACGACCACAGAACAATGGCATACTGATTATTTCTAGCATAAGCAGCTAATCCATTGTGCATAATTCCCCCTGGCGGTCTAAACAAATTTGTTTTGACACCAGTAACTTGATAAATTATCTCCGTTGTGTGCTTAACTTCATAGGCTGCTGCATTGGGATTCATATAATGATACCAATGATGCCAAGTATGATTACCAATGGCGTGACCTTCAGCAATCACCCTCTGCACTAGAGTGGGATAATTCTTAACATTCTGTCCAACAACAAAAAATGTAGCTTTAATATTATTTTGTTTAAGAATATCCAGCACTTGTGAAGTGGTTTCCCTCCAAGGTCCATCATCAAAAGTCAGAGCAATCACTTTTTGATCTTGATTCACTTTACCCGCCTTAATAGTTGCTCCTTGAAAGCGTGCTGGTGCACCAGAGGTAACACCCTTAGTGTTTGCTTCTTGCTCCCAACTGGTGAGCATCGCCGCCTTTAACTGCTCAATGCGCTGCTGAGTACTGACCTTGGCCGCAGGTAAATTATTTATATTTATACTTCGTCTCCCCTGAGAAATGGCTACGCCACGCGAGCTATCAGATGCATTGGGCTTGATGAATAACATTAAGCTAATGCTCAAACTAGCACTCAAGAAAAGCAATGCAATTAGTATTCCTTGCGGCCACAAAAAAGTCTTAGTTTTTGCCACTTCATAGCTCCTTCAACGGTAGAACTATCAGTTATAGTTGTGACATTGGTTTCATAACACACTGAGTCATAAATACTATATACGCAGATTTTTGATCGTATCCATAATTTTTGATAGAAACACAAATGCAGCACTTTTGGTGGTAAATAAAATACACATCTTGATATCATAAATCTTGTGAGGTGGGCAATAACTTACGCCACACTACACTACCCTATCAGTACCCGTCCCTTTGTACCTAACTCAGATGAAATACACATATATTTCGGAAATATTAGATTGTAGCTTGTAAGGCTTCAAATCTAACTAAAAAATCTGGTCTTGGATAAAAAATAGCCCCATGATCTTGGTATGTCTCTGACAATAACACTTAAATTATTTAAGTGATAATTTTTATACTATTGTTGATGTATAAAAAGTTATCATAATTATCTGAGGACTTACACATACTGGAAAATTTGCCGACTAGCATTGAAAATTTTAGTCCTCTCTCATATTGCCAGACAGTAATTACAACAAATAGCAACTTACCATTTTCCCTGATATTTAAGTAAATCTTATCCGCTCTTCAATCACCTGATATTTTTCTCCTGATAGCCTAGCCTAGCGTTAGCCATTTGTCATTACTATTTCTGGAAGAAAAAGTTAAATTTTCAACTGAATAATTATGGATTAGCTAAAACAATTAAGTTCATAGATTGTGCCATTAATAATGTAGAAAAAGCAGTCAATTATTATACTGTTTGTAGATTTATTGGCAACAATTGCCTGCAATATTTCAGGTTTTCCATAAATGCTAATAATTAAGCATTTCCCGAGTATTATCACTTTGCTCTCTTGGTGCTGTATATTATGTATTCACAGCTTCCACACCAGAGAAATTTTCTACCACCTCCGCGACTTTTCAAACTTTTACATATAAGAATTATCTATGATTATTTGCTTCTTAGTTGGCGTGATCTATTTTTTGCTCCAAACTTCACTCCTCTTAGCCACAGGTGAAGGATGGACAAAGTTTTGGCTTTTGGATCACATAGAAAATTTTCAGTATTGGGACGCAAGTATTTATGCACAACTAGCTGTAAATCCTACGTATAGTGCTTTTTATCCCTTATGGCCGAGTTTGGTGCGAGTACTGACAAACCCTGACACAGTAGAGCAAGCATTAAAGGTGATGATTGTCACCTCTGAGATCCTCTTTTTAGCCTCACTACCTCTGGCTCGACTAACATTTGATCGCATCATCAAAAACACAAATGTTTCACGTATAGTATTTATACTATATGCCCTCGGACCAAATGCAATTTTTCATTCTATAGGTTATACCGAAAGCCTTTTTAGCCTTTTGAGCCTCCTGTTTCTACTGAGCTTACACACTGCGGAGCAAAAAGAAATTTCTCCGGTGACAACCTTGAGTTTATATGTAGCCATTTTTGTGCTTTCGGTTTTACTAAATCTCCTGCGCCCAGTTTTACTACAGTCCTGGTTTGCAATCACGTTCATACTGATAATCTTATCCATTATCCGCGGGATCTCTTCATCTAATGGCGATGATCTAGCATTAACAGCAAAAACCACGCCCCTAACTATTTTAGTTGGCATTGGGAGTATTGTTGGCTACAGCATTTATGGATTCTTCTGTCTGAACACTGCAGGAAATTTCCTCGCGCCTTTTCAAGCCCAACAGTCATGGGGAAGAACCATAGCTTTTCGTCCTTGGTTGCTAGTTTTTCCCCGGTCTTTACTGATGGATATCCACGCCCTCTATACATCTATTCTAGTTTTTGCCGTATTGGGCTACCTGTTATACGCCATCTATCGAGGTTGGAGGGAAATCATTATTAATCTTCCATCTAAACCATGGATATACATTTTTTTATTCCATCCCCTATTGTTTATAGCTATTCTTACAGGATTAAGTTATTTTGCCAAGGGCTGGATCCAGTCTATACCCATCCACCACCCCAGACAGGTTCTCAATAATTGGAGATCGTTTACTGTGCTTTACGCAGTAGCACTTTCTGGCGTTCATTGCATCATTAACTTCTTGGCTAATTCTGGATACCTGTATAGCAATGCTCGTCATTACTTTGGTACACCCTATGGTTTTGTATCTATTGGTGTCATGTTAACATCATTATCTATACCTAAGTTAAATCGGCTGATGTGGGTAATTGCCGCCGTTGGCGTGGTTTGGTTGGGATCACAATGGTTCAACTATGGTAGTGGTGGTTGGCTAGGATAAATTTGATTTCAGCCACTGAATTACCTATCTTTTGTGCAGTGAAATATCTCCTGACAGGGTAGTAATTATGTTTCTTTTAATTAATTACATAGAATATCAATTCAAGAAGTCACCAGTATTATTTCTACTTGGTATAGCTCTAAGCGTGAGGTTGTATAATATTAACTAACCAATTATAAGTATTCATTCCTGGCGACAAGCAGATACAGCAGCAATGGCGAGGAATTTCTATGAGAATAGGTTTAACTTATTTTGTCCACAAATTGACTGGGGTGGTAATTCACCTGGTTATTGTGAAACGGAATTTCCAATTTATTCATTTATTGTCTCTATATTTTATAAATTTTTCGGTTTACATGAAATATTCGGCAGATTGATATCTGTTATTTTTTCTTTATTTACAATATTTTTTCTATATCAACCGATTAGAACTTACTTTAATGATGCAACAGCTTTTTGGTCTTGCTTATGGTTTAGTATTTTGCCTGTTAGTATCTATTACAGTCGAACTTTCCAACCAGAATCGATGCTTTTAATGTGTTCTGTTGGAGGTATATACTATTTTAATAAATGGTTAGAATCACAGAAATTACATCTTTTGTGTATATCAGCATTATTCGTGTCTTTGGCTTGTCTTATTAAAGTTCTGCCAATCATATATGTAGGTTTACCATTATTATTTTTGGCTTATCATAAATTCTCTCACAAGATTTTTACTAAAATCTATCTTTGTCTATATAGTTTATTTATTATAATAACTGTTGCTTTGTGGTATTACCACGCCCATCAAATATTTTTAGAATATGGTAATACCTTTGGTTTTTGGGGTGGTTCATCCGACAGATACAAATACGATTTAATATTAAAGTCTAATTTTTGGTTACAAATAAGTTTTAGAACTATTGTAAGACAATTTGCTGTCCTTATGTTTCCTATATTTATAGCTGGCTTATTAATGAAAAGGAAAACCCAACAGGAGTACTTATTTGATATTTGGTTATTGTCAGTAGTATTAACTTGGATTTTAGCACCTACGACTAGCTTAGTACATGAATATTATCAATTACCTTTTATGTTACCTGGCGTTGTATTTATAGGAAAATTCTTTAGTAAATATTTCAACAAAAATCATCAGGGAAAAAATATCAAGAAGTTTTTAGCAATTTGTTTATCCTTATCTATACTCACTAGTTTTACTATTTATTCTATAGATTATATGTCTAAGGAAAGGGCAAATAAATCAAAAGTGTTCCAATTAGCAGAAATAGTTAAAGACAAAATACCATCTGATACATTAACAATTTTTACAACAGGTGGTGATCCTACTTTACTATATTTATCCCATAGAAAAGGATGGATGATCAATCCTAGAGACTTAAATGAAGAATATATTATGTCTAAAATACAGTTAGGTGCTGATTATTTAGTAGGTAGCTTTGATTTTATTCAGAGCTATAAATCTTCGTTAGATGATATGCAAAAAAACAGAATTAATACTGTTCTCAGTAAATATCCCAATATCCTACATGATGGAAGTTTCTTTATTGCTGACTTAAAATAATTCATCTTAGGCAGTTAGTTTACCCTTAGAGGATGTTTAATAACTTTTTTACAGGTAATTTTTATCTTAGGGAACAGGGAATGAGGAATGGGGAATGGGGAATGGGGAACCGAAACAATCAAATCCAATCCCCTCCCCTTACAAGGGGAGGGTTAGGGTGGGGTCAAAGAATATTCGACACACTAATCATGACTTGACAAACATCCTCTTAGGATAGCAGGATAAATATAAATACAATCCACTGTATTATAAGTTTTTCCTAAATAAGTACACATCTTCCTCCTGAAACTCTAATTTAAATTCGGGATTAGAAGTGATTTGCTTAACCAGAGAATTGGCAAAATCTTGATTACTTCCCCAACCAGGATGACGAACATTTAACAAGATATACTCGAAAATCTTGAAGTCATGGGTAAAATTACCATCCGTAAACTTAATTATTTGTCGATGGCTTAAATGTGGGGAAATTTGTGAGGTTGTGTAAACGCCTCCTTTGGTCTTTATTTGTGATACTGCTTTATGGGTAGCTTGCAAATTGTCTACAGAACTTAAATATCTCCCACCAAAGTAAGTAAATTTTGCCAACCAAAGAAATCCTATCAATGACCAGATAATCATCCCACGTCTATTTTGGATCCATCCCTTACCCAAAGACAGACTAGCAATTACAGCCAATATTAGAAAAGGTAAAGCTGGTAATGAATATTGGTGAACCAAGTCCTTTTGTGCGGGATAGTCTGCTAGTAGATTGAGAAAAATACAAGGAATAGCTGGTATTAATGATTGAAAACTAGCAGAAGAAAGACCCCAAATAATTGGTGACAATAATAAAACTAAATAGACTAAATTATCTATATAAAAAAGTTTTTCTAAGATTAGCTGTGGTTGGAAAAATAAGTTTTGAGCAATCTCTAGAACTGAATTACCTAAATAACTGTAACGTCCAACTGCTGCTGCTTCTGCTCCACTAAAGGAGGGAATCACTAACTGAGTCGCTATTAAAAACCAAGCTGTTCCTAAAAAAAGAGCGATCGCACCAGCAAAACGCCGTTTCTCAAAAAACAGTAACCATAGTCCCATCCCAGCAACAGTCAAAGATAACACAGCTTTACAGCTTAAAATTAAGATTACACAAACAGAAAACCAAGTTATTTTTCCCAGACGCGCTGTCAAAACTGCACTCAACAGTAAGGTTACAGCAATAACTTCCGGGTGGAAATCAAATAAGTTAGCATTAAATATCAGTGGATATAACAAATACACACCAGCCATACCAATTGCTTGGCTCTCTTTTAGTCCTGCTATCATACCTAAATGATATGTAGGTAAAGCACCTAACGATAAAGCTAGCGCTTGGACAACAAATAACCAATAAACGCTGGGGTAGACCTTATATAACAAAGCTAAAGGATAAAAAATTCCAGCACCATGATCCCCAATAATATGAAACCCTAAAAAGGAAGATATAGGGTTTTCACCTTGACTAATTAAGTAAATCGCCTGGTCGAAAATACCTAAATCAAACCCATCTGATTGAAATAAAAAGTGTCTTAAAGTACTAGCGGTAAATAAAATTAAAGTACCCACCCCAATCATCCAACCAATAGCACCAGGTCGAATTAGGCTTTGTTTCCATAGTGCCAACCAACTATTTTCAGTCATAATTAACTACCTGTTTTCCGCTAATTAATGCTTCAGACTACCTAAACTATAGTCCCCAGTATTATCTCAAAATTTCGGTTTAATTCTCTCAGGTATAAACGACAAAAATTAAAATTCCCAACAATCTGGTACGAGAGAGTGTCAAACTAGAAGTTGTCTGTAAATTCTTAAGCAATTATGAAGGCTATTACCCTTCTTGGTTCTACCGGCTCCATCGGTACTCAAACTTTAGATATCGTCACTCAGTATCCAGACCAATTTCGGATCGTGGGATTGGCTGCGGGGAATAATGTAGAGATGTTAGCGGCTCAAATTCGCCAGTTTCGTCCCAGTATAGCGGCGATTTCTGCCCAGGAGAAATTACCAGAACTGCAAGCAGCCATCAAAGACCTTGATCCCCAACCTATTTTACTCGCTGGTACTTCTGGAGTCATCGAAGTGGCCCGTTATGGTGATGCGGAAACCGTAGTTACGGGTATTGTCGGTTGTGCTGGTTTATTACCGACTATCGCTGCTATTGAAGCTGGTAAAGATATTGCTTTAGCAAATAAAGAAACTTTAATCGCAGGCGGTCCGGTGGTTTTACCTCTGGTAGAAAAACACGGCGTCAAACTCTTACCCGCTGATTCTGAGCATTCCGCAATCTTTCAGTGTCTCCAAGGTGTCCCCAAGAATGGCTTACGGCGAATTTTACTCACTGCTTCTGGTGGGGCTTTCCGTGATTGGGATGTAGCCAAGTTAGCAGAGGTGACGGTTGCTGATGCTCTCAAGCATCCCAATTGGTCTATGGGGCGGAAAATTACCGTAGACTCGGCTACTTTAATGAATAAGGGATTAGAGGTAATTGAGGCTCATTTCCTTTTTGGCTTAGATTATCAAGATATTGATATTGTCATTCATCCCCAAAGTATTATTCACTCACTTATTGAGTTACAAGATACATCGGTTTTGGCTCAACTGGGTTGGCCGGATATGCGGTTACCGTTACTTTATGCTTTGTCTTGGCCTGAGCGCATCTACACGGACTGGGAAAGGCTAGATTTGGTTAAGGCTGGTAATTTGACTTTCCGTGAACCAGACCACCAGAAGTATCCTTGTATGCAGTTGGCTTATGCTGCTGGTAAAGCTGGGGGTTCCATGCCCGCTGTATTAAATGCTGCCAATGAGCAGGTTGTGGCTTTATTTTTAGATGAGAAAATTCAATTTTTAGATATTCCCCGATGTATCGAATTAGTCTGCGATCGCCATCAAAATCATAACTGTAGCAATCCATCTTTAAATGACATTTTGGCAGCAGATAAATGGGCTAGGCAAGAAGTTGTAACATTAGCTCACCAGTTAAAATCTCCTACCAAGGTAATTCCCCTGTCCCCTACAAGTCGATAGTATCAAAATATTTAGTGAGGTCGGTTATTGAGGCTAACCCTCCTCACTGGCTTTATAAATCATTGTGGCTGAGTCATAAAATTTAGATATACTTAAGCGGCAATTCTTAAAAATTACTAATATTGATTCAAATATCACGGATTGATCACAAGCATATGGAATATATAGGGTAGAGTCCCCAGATAAGAATTAGTGCGAAAATATACGACCAATAATATTATTAAGCTGCGTGCAACTTCTACAAGACTATTTTCTATCAGCTTTCAGTGAGTTACCAATCCTGTAACCAAAATATAGCCAGTATTTTCAGTCCTACTGTTTTGTGCATCTTTCAAGGAAAATAATATTAAACACATACATCAATATTCACGCTCACCATTAAAAATAGGACATATTCAGGAATTAACATTTATGATTCCCATCCTCATTCTTGCTTGGATAGTCTTTGTTATCTTGTTAAAAGTTCTCAAAACTACTTTTAAGAACGCATTAACAATTGCAGCTATAGTAATTTTATTAAATGTCGGCTTTGGAATCACACCCGAAGATATTTGGCAACAGATTATGCAAATTGCTCAAACAATTTCGCCACCGCAGTAGATGATATCACCTATTAGCAACCTATCTGTATTGCGGATCATTTTTCTAACCTAGGAAGCTTCTCTAACGCATCCTTAATACTTGCAGGTAGCTGACGCATGATCTTACCTCTTTCGCGATCCAATCCTACTAATGTGACCTTAGCTGTGGTGTATAACTGCTGTCCATCTGTGGAAACAATTCCATAATCCCAGTTCATGCGGACACCGCTTACTTCAGCAATACGCGTTTTGACAATTACAGCCATTCCTAACTGAATTGCACGGTGATAACGTACTGAAAGTTCTACTACCGGTAAATCACAGCCTAATAACACTAAATCAGCAAAATCAATACCGATGGAGCGCAAACATTCTACCCTTGCTTCTTCCATCCAAGTTAAATAAGTACCATGCCAAACCACACCCCCATAGTCAGTATGATGGGGTTGTACTCTTACCGGATATTCAAACCAACTCTCAAATTTGCCGTTTGATGGTACATCAATGGCACTATTTGCTGGTGATTCCCCTGGAATCGCTTGTTTTTCAGACATTTTTCAGTTTGTTAACAGTTATCAAGGTTTCACATCTCACAGAATTGTCTACCGGGACTCACTGCTATGTAAACACCAATGTTTCCAAGTGCGTTAGGAGCATAGTCCATAACGCACCCTAGCAAATGAAAATAAATGTGTATCAGGTTTTTTCACTTGTGTTTACACTGTCAACCCGCAATCAGAACAAACATTTTAGTTAGTGCACATGGTCAAACCTATCACTTTTTAGCCAGAGTTTTGTTGCCCGAACCATTTGGCGTAGATTGTTTGACAAGATTAGCCAGTTCTTGTAACTGATTAATGGCTTCTGCACCCTCTAACTTCATTAATTCACGATCATCTCGCATTTCAGTCCAAGTAATCCCATAATCGGATACTAAGAATCTAATCAAGTGATTGTCGCCTAAGCTTACCATAAATGAAGCACTATTCATCTGGTCGCCACAGGTATAACATGACGCGGGGTATCCACGTCGTTCTAGTACAATTGCCAAGGCTTGTAGATTCATTACCAAGTCTTGAACGAATTGTTGGTGTTGATGCGCTAGTCTCAGAAACACTTTTTTCCTCCAGACACCACAGTGATTTCAGTCGTCTTTATATTTTCTTTAGCTTTTTGCATCCACTGGTATTGTAAACTAAACATTACCTTTACCAAAGTCCTGTAAGATTATTAATTAATTACCTTGCTTAGGGTAGTAAATAAATTTACAGCTTGCTGTATCAAACTATTCAATTTCAGGGATTGACTGCTCGGACGTATTTCATAAACTTCACCTCGACAGGAATTTCTACTTGCTTGAGGTACAGTTAGATGGTCAGGATGACCAAATATTTTTAACCTTCATATAGTATCTATCTATCACCTAATCTGCTGTATACTGCCAAAATTGTCTGACAACAACAATTGAAACTACTGGCGTATTTTTCGTAGACAATCCTCTAGGGCATTCCACTTGAATCTAATACTCATCTAAACTATTTTCCCATGGGACGAAGCAGCAATCGGTATATGTGGGAGTAGTGCTGAATCTGTGTTTTATTATTGTCAACAATACTACCAAATACCTAACCTACGTATCCATGGCTTATGACTGAGAATAACTGAATACAGGATAGTTATGGTGCCATTTTGTCAGTATTTTCTAATTCTTGAGGTATTACCGCCCACAGTAAGTAAAATTAGAATTTAGGAATCACCCTAATATCCCAACCCCCGCTATACCCGATAAGTTAAGTATAGCGGTGGATATTTTAATCGACTACTTGCCACCAACCGAAAGCCGGACCGATAAAACGGATAGTTATCCAAGCTACTACCATAACACCAATACAGAACCAGGTTCCGCGAGTAGTCCAGTTCATAAACTGTTCAGACTGAGTTTTGGTGATGGGAACCCAAGGTAAGATTCGAGATTCTTGACCGTAGTTCTCTGCGAGTGTAGTTTTACGACGCTTTGCTTCACCCATAATCAACAATTCTTGAATGAGGTTTTAATATGCTTGCACCAAAGTTGATAATAGCGCTTGCTATGAGGCGATCTCATGGTAATTGATAAAAGTCAATACTCACCTAGCCAGAACTCTCTCCATCAGGATGAGAAAACAGACTGGGATCAAGATAGTTAATACGTGCTAGAGGACTGAGGACAGCCAGTACTTGTGCGCCATAACTGCGGTTAACTACACGACTGTCGAGTAAAGCTACAATACCTTGACTTTCTCGGACTGGTGCGATGGCTCGTTGTAATTCATTCAAAGCCGCTGGTAATAAGAATAAACGAAACCAATCCTGATGCGATCGCTTATAGTAAGCAACCCTACCAGCTACAAGGGGACTTTCTAAAGATGGTAACGGTAAAGTAGCAATAATTAACAGATGGGGGGCTGGTAAAACCGACTGATGCGATCGCCAAAATTCCCAACCACTAATTAAAATCCCATTATCATCCAAGCAAGTTTTTTCCACCTGAACCCGTGAACCAAATTCCGAGGCCAGAATAGCACCCACTCGAGCCTTTAGTGGCACATCTCCCACCAATACAACCGTCAAACCAGGGGCCGTAGCGCTCAGACAAACCAGTGTCCGCACTTTGTGAATAAATGCTCCTTGAAACTCTGGGGTATTCGGTAGAGGCAATTTATGAGGTATATACAATTGAATTGCTGTCCCTTGACTCTCATTAGAGAACTTCAAGCAAGTTACCTCATTTAAACCCAAACGCTCACGAAACAAAGGGGCTTCAGTTTCCGGTTCTAAAGCGCTACCCACTAACACCACTGGTTGTCTCAGCCAAATAGGCGCGATGCTTTTTCCTAATTCTATGGGAGCAGAGTGTAAATAAAACACCCCTTGGCGACGATCAAGTGTTGCCCATAATAGAGAATATGCGCCCATATTTTCTTTACTATTAACCAATTGCACACCAAAATTTTCCCATGGTTTCGTTAGTGTTTTTACATAGCTTATCTGCTCATATAAATCACATAATATTTTTTGTTCTAAGGTAGAAATAAGATAACACTCATAGGGATTAACTGGGTGCTGGAACAGAACGCGAGTTAGTTGCGCCCGTGCCGAGCGAATCACGTCCGCCTTGTCAGGACAAGCTAACATCAGTTGATCCCAATCATGGGGTGTAATATCTTGGGTCAGGTGATCCCGTACCCAATCTTCTAAATCATCCACCCCATCAATAATTGTAGGAATCCCAGGAGGAAAAACATCAGCAGATGCAAACTGCCCCTTTAACCAAGCCTGGGGAGATATCAGCAGTACTCCAGGAAAATCAGATCCCGGCCAAACTTCACCTGTCCTAATCGGTTTATTAGCTGGTAGCCACTGCTGTAGACGGGGAATTTCCACCTGTAGTAACCGCTGCTGTACTGCTTCGGGGGCGACAATAATTACCGGACCATACCACATCAAAGCCGATGCCACAAAACTAGTGCGATAGCGACCTTGATAGCCAGAAACGGCCCCAACTTGAATTAAGGCGCTACGTCCTAGGCGCAAGGCACGCGCTACCAACCTTGCCATCGTTAAATGATGGGGCCAGGAAGGAAACCCCGACTGCGATCGCAGGAAGTTATGTAGTGACAAATGAACTTCAGCCTCAATCACAAGCTTTTAATCCCATACAAAGTGATTTCTAATTTCCGTCGCCCCATTTCCATTATCTTGTAATTAGTCCTTAGCGACTACTCAACACCCATCACCCATCATCCATTACCCTCAATTATGCCAACTTACACAGGAATATCCAGTGAAGCCTTCAGACATCCACTTGATCGCCAAGCCGAGAAAGCTTTACGAAATTTGCCAGGATTTGATTTAATAGCTCGTAAATTTGTAGAATTGTTCTACGAACGCCCCCAATTAGTCTATCTGATGGGTAACACCATCCAAGTAAGTACGCGTCAATACCCCAGTATTTACCATATGTTCCGGGAATGTGTCCGCGATTTGGACGTTTACCCAGAACCTGCATTGTTTGTCGTACAGAATCCCCAAGCTAATAGCTATGCCCTGGGGCAGGAAAATCCCTACGTAGTCATCAACACAGGAACCTTAGACTTACTTGATCCCTCCGAGATTAGGGCAGTCTTAGCCCATGAACTGGGTCATATTAAATGTGGTCATACCATTCTAATTCAAATGGCCATGTGGGCTATGAGTGCCGCTTCTGCCCTAGGGGAATTAACCTTCGGTCTTGGCAATTTCGTCTCTCAAGCTTTGATTTATGCCTTTTTTGAATGGCGACGTAAGGCCGAGTTAACCGCAGACCGGGCTGCTTTGTTAGTCATAGATGACTTAAACACTGTTATGTCATCCATGATGAAAGTTTCCGGCGGTAGTATTAAATATGCTCATGAATGTAGCTTAGAAGAATTTGTTAAACAGTCAGAAGATTATCATTTACTAGATGAAAATAGACTGAATCAGGTTTATAAGTTCTTGCTGTATAATGGCTTTCAAGGCACTATGTTGAGCCATCCTTTCCCAGTCGAACGATTACGGTATTTGCAAGAGTGGTCTGTATCTGAACAATATCAACAAATTCGCGCAGGAAATTATCAGCGATCGCCTGGATCAGGAGAAGTAGATGTTACCTCCGAAACTTCCTCACAGGAAGCCGAAATTTTGCGACAACAAATTGAAGAATTGCAACAACAAATTAACAAAATGAAAAAATATGACTAGCCAAATCATGACTAATTTTTAGCAAAATTCAACCACTCCGACTTGAAAATTCCTTAAATCTTCAGAATGAAGATGAGACCTACCCCATAACTTAGTCTCATAGCCATTAGATATTGATTTGTTTAACTTTGGCAATGCATCTAAATAAGAATTTTTTTTAATATGGCAGTTCATCTGATCAAACGACTATCAATACTCGCCACTATTTGCGCCTTTGTAATCTTAATTCCGGGAATTGCCTTGGCCCAACCCCTCCAAAACAAGTCTATCCCTAGTATCATTATTGCCCAAACCACTAAAAATACTGATCCTAGCTTATTTTGGGATACTAACATCTATCCCACACACTCCATGAACACACCACAGCAGCAACAACAAGTCCAGGCTGTACGTCAGAGAAGAAATAAAGACATAGTGGCAATATTAAATACCTCCCAGCGAGCAAAACTGGCTGAAAATATGCGCTCTGGTGACGACATCAATCAGGGTTTAAAAAAACTGAATTTACCACCAGAACAAAAAGACCTGATAAATAGGATCCTAGAGTTGGCTGACCTGAAGATGCAGTCCATTTCCTCTCGGTATTCACTATAAATATCTATGACTGTGAACTTTTCCAGCATCTATAATATATGTTGCCCTATTTAGTCCCTTACCATGTCCGAAGAAGATATCCGTGCCGCCAGGCTGGAAAAAGTCAACCAACTCAAGCAGCTAGGAGCTAACCCCTACGCCTATCGTTGGGAGTCCACCCATCACACAGCAGAATTACAAGAAAAATTTGCCGACTTACCCAATGGTGAAGAAGTTGATTTAGATGTTGCCGTTGCTGGCCGTATTATGGCGCGTCGGGTTTTCGGTAAACTGGCTTTCTTCACCCTACAAGATGAAACTGGCGCTATTCAACTTTATCTCGAAAAAAATCGTATCCAAGAATGGATGGCAGATGTTGATGGCGAAGCTTTCACCCATCTCAAACAACTCATAGATGCAGGTGACATTTTGGGAGCCAGAGGTACTATTAAACGGACTGAAAAGGGCGAATTATCTGTCTACGTCAAAGAATACAGCATCCTCACCAAATCCCTGTTACCCCTACCGGACAAGTGGCATGGTTTAACCGATGTTGCTAAACGCTACCGTCAACGCTATGTAGATTTAATTGTCAACCCCGAAGTGCGGCAAACTTTCCGCCGTCGCGCCCAAATTACCGCGGGAATTCGCCGCTACCTAGAAGAACGGGATTTTCTGGAAATTGAAACTCCGGTTTTACAAAGTGAGGCTGGCGGTGCTGATGCGCGTCCCTTTATCACTTACCACAACACCTTAGAAATGGAGTTGTATCTGCGAATTGCTACCGAACTTCATTTAAAACGGTTGATTGTCGGTGGTTTTGAAAAGGTATTTGAATTAGGACGCATTTTCCGGAATGAGGGAGTATCGACTCGCCATAATCCCGAATTTACCTCTGTTGAAGTTTACCAAGCCTACGCGGATTACCATGATATGATGGCCCTCACAGAGGGAATTATTACCACCGTAGCCCAAGAAGTTCTCGGAACATTACAAATTACTTACCAAGGCACACAGATAGATTTATCACTACCTTGGCGACGGGTGACAATGCATGATTTAGTCAGAGAACATACAGGCTTAGATTTCAATTCTTTTTCTACATTGGAAGAAGCGAAAGCTGCAAGTAAAAATGCTGCGCTTCAAGGTATAGAAGATGCGCAGACAATCGGTAAACTTTTAAACCAAGCCTTTGAACAAAAAATAGAAGAAAAATTAATTCAGCCTACCTTTGTCATAGATTATCCAGTGGAAATTTCACCCCTAGCTAAACCCCATCGTTCTCAGCCGGGTTTAGTAGAACGGTTTGAATTATTTATCGTGGGGCGTGAAACTGCTAACAGCTTCTCAGAACTTACAGACCCCATAGACCAAAGAGAACGTTTAGAAGCTCAAGCAGCGTTAAAAGCTGCTGGTAACTTAGAAGCTCAAGGTATAGATGAAGACTTTATCACGGCTTTAGAATATGGAATGCCGCCTACTGGTGGTTTGGGGATTGGCATTGATCGGTTGGTGATGTTATTGACTGATTGTGCCAGTATACGCGATGCGATCGCCTTTCCCCTACTTAAGCCAGAATCAGCTAAATCAGGAACGGACTAGAAGAACTGGCAATATCTCCACCCATGTAGGCATCTTTTTGATCTGTGTTCATCTGTGTTCATCTGTGGATAATTAATTTAGTTAAATTTCTGGCTTACGCCAGGCTACACTATCGGTGACCAACCACAGAGGCACAGAGAACACAGAGAAAATGATGTTTTGCCTAATTCCTGATTAATTTGCTACTTCCGCTATTTCAATAACCCGCCCCTCATAGTCCTTCACTAAAAAATTCAGGGGCTTTTGGTTGCGAATCTTCAACTTTAAACCGCGCATTTCCACCCGCAATAGAATCATATCCAAGCAATCCCGGTCGAAACAAACATGACGCTGCTGATTCTTACTACCCAAACTAGCCCCCCTAATGACATGTAACTGAGTATTTTTCTTCATCTGATACCACAGCCCCTCATTAGCATTGTTCATAGCCTTGTTAGACCAGCTGGGACTAGTAGACATATACAATGGGTCAATCCCAGTTGTACCAAGAGTTTGTTCGTAGTTGTAGTAATAGTGCAAAGGTACTTCCGCCGCAGGTAAATCTAGCAGCCCTTCATAAAACTGTCGAGCAATTTCCAAGTCAGACACCATAATTGTGTGTACTTTTGGCGCACTAGTGAGAAACATCCACATAGCGCCCGCATAAGCAGCCAGTAACATCACCATAATGCCTTGGGTGGAAAATAAGCTATCCAAAGGCAGAGAAGACAAAAAAGAGCCTAAAGTCAGAGGGGTGAACAAGAAAGGCATCACGTTAGCTACTATAACCATGAATAAACCAAAGATTATATAAGGGAGCGGCTTGTATTATTCTCGCTGAGAACTAAATTTAAGTCTTAGTTTCTAGTTTATCAGCTGCTATCATAGACGCAAAACTCCATATTGTTAACTGGCGGGCAGAGCTTTAATATGGTGAGATTTGCCACATTTGACCAAAAAAAGCCTAGCATCCCTGAATCAGTGGTTTAGTTCAACATTTTAGTTCAACATTACAGTACCGTCGTCTTGAATCCGCACTGTATTCTTATCTTCTCCTAGATCAGTGGTTTCATTAAATGTCAGCTGCATTACCCCTTCTTTCCTAGAGGGTTCAGGTGTTACTTCCAGCAGTCCCCCATCCTCGCGGAAAAATGTCACAGTCACTGGCGCAGCCAAATCTTGTAATGTTACCTCTGATTGACCTTCAAGCGATCGCGGTGGAGTATCACCAATTACTTCATAAGTGATATTAGCCCCAGTATCATTCACCAATGTGATCTCAACCATACCATTAGCCAGACTAATCTCGGCGCTCGGTGGTTGTTGTTCTTCTGATGGAGGTGGTTCAACAGCGATCATTGGTGGACGGGCCAGTACAGCTGACTCTGGCGGAATACCCTGTACTAAAAGTTGTTGCGTGATAGCATTTGGCGGACATCCCGGAGGCACAACATTTCTAGTATTATATGGTTCTTCGTAATAAATACCCGGGCAAGGATTAAGTGCTAAAGTATCCGAATCCGGTGCTTCTCCCCCAACACCTAGAGGCATTTCACTAGGTGGAAGAGTTGGAGGGATAAAGGGAAGCTGCCCTTCGGCTTGTAGTTTCCGGGTAAAGGCATTGGGAGGACATCCCTGTGGTACTACAACCCGGTTGTTGTGTGGTTCTTCGTAGTAAATACTGGGACAAGGGTTAACCTGAGAGGTCGGTTGCTGTGCTACTACCCTGGTAGAAATCAGCGGCGCACCAATGAGGAATCCGCTGCAAATAACCCCGAAAAGTCCAGTATATTTGCGAGTTGGTTGCTTATTTTTATTCATGATTAACTCCTAAAAAATCCGCACTTTTTGCTATAAAATCTTATTGGGTAATTTAGGTAAACTTTGCCTGATGGCTTGCGTGGGGTAGCTATACCCAAAATAATATTTTTAAAATCACCAAAAAAATATATCAATGGCAATTCATCAATGATTCCAATTTAACAATTAACTTTAGTTGCTTACTCTAACTAGAGGATAGAAATAAAAATGAAATCACACCATCATTTAAACCCCAGGAGTGATGTAATGAAATAATTAATAAATAATTGACGTTCTAAGAGGTTGTTAGGAAAGTCATGATTAGTGTATCAAATATTGTTTAACCCCACCCTAACCTCCCCTTGTAAGGGGAGGAGACTGGATTTTATTGTTTCGGTGTGTTCCCCCATCCTTCCCTCCCTGTTCCCTGTTCCCTGTTGAAAAGTTATAAAACAACCTCTGTTTCTCAGACAAAATACATTGACCATTCATAAGTCATGAGTCATAAGACTGATTGGTAAAGTGACAGTAAAAATTGTACCTTTACCAATATTGCTTTCAACCTGTAGATGACCTTGATGATGTTCGACAATCGCCGCTGCGATCGCTAATCCCAATCCTGAACCGGTAGAAGTCTCTGTATTTGTCTTTGCTGTCTTATGGGTACGTGCTGGATCTACCCGATAAAAACGGTCAAATAAACGGGGTAGGGCTTCGGACGGAATACCAATTCCCGTATCAATAACTTTAATTTGTAATACCGCTGTTCCATGACGAATTTTAGAGACCCGATTGCTTCCCTCTAGACGCGACAACTGTACAGATACCTGTCCCTTAGATGGGGTGTATTGCAAAGCATTACTAATCAAATTTGTAAATAACCGTACGAGTTGATCCCATTGTCCCGGAAATGTAAACCAATTTTCCAGTAATTCCAGGGAGATTTCCGCACTGGGGGGATCAACCAAATCCAACGTTAAAGTAATTTTTTTTTCCCTAGCTAATAATTGTTGTTCTTCCACTACCTCCATCAGCAAAGCATCCAAAGGACAAGACGAAAAAACATTATCACTCATACGACTGTCTTGTCTGGCTAAGAACAATAAATCATTGACTAGCTTACCCAAGCGCTGGGTAAGACCTTCCACTACTTTTAAGTGGTGGCGATAGTTGACAATAGTCGTAGTTTGTGTATCTGCTAGTTCTAAATCAGCTAGGGCAACCTGGACATTAGTTTGAATCAAAGTAATGGGACTTCGGAGTTCGTGAGAAGCATCAGCAGTGAATTGTTTGAGGCGTTGGTAGGATTCCCCCACCGGTTCCATCGCTTTACCTGAAAGAAACCAGCCACTTGCTGCTACAGACAAAACCATAAACCAAGTACCTAAAGCCAAATCAATAATTAACTGGCGACTAGGTTTAGTGACTTCAAACCAGGGGTGACTAACACGCAGATATCCTAATACTTGCCTTCCTCTTTCTACACGCTGGGTAACTTGTCGCAGCAAGACTACTGAGTGATCGGTGTCCCCTTCTCCCCAGATATCCTGTTTAATTACCCGGACGGTTTCACCAAGATGGTTACCATGAATGGGAATGTTTAGGGGTGATGATAGGGTTGACCAGATTAATTGACCGGTGGGACTAAACCACTCTAGGTCAATGTGGTCATCTTCCACCGTCATAGCATTATCGCGAAAACTTGCTTCTACATTAATCTGAAATTGTCCAGCTTCCCCATTCACAGTTGAAATCACAAGCGATCGCTCGACAATTTCCACCACGTGATTGAGGGTATCATCAATGCGCTCAATTAATGTATTGCGGAAATATAAATATACACCACTGGCAAATAGTAACAATAATACCGCAGTGACGGCAGTGTACCAGAGTGCCAGACGGCGGCGAGTAGCTTGAAACATTTGGCAAAGCAAAGAGAGTCTGTAGTTCTTCTATTTGAATCTTAAATTATCCCTAACTAGATAGTTTCACTTATGCCCTAATTAATCTAATATATTTATTGTCCCTAGATGTAGAGCTTAATCTACCTAAACTGAGATCGTTATGCCGAAATCAAAAAAGAGCGCTCATCCCATTGATTTAAACGATCCACAATATTACATTAACCGTGAGTTAAGCTGGCTAGAATTTAACAGTCGTGTACTGCACGAAGCCTGTGACCCCCGGACACTGCTTCTAGAACGATTAAAATTTTTGGCCATCTTCAGCGCCAACTTAGATGAATTCTTCATGGTGCGGGTTGCAGCTTTAAAGCAACAGGTAGAAGCAAAAGTTTCTCAGTTAACTCCCGATGGTCGCACACCGCAACAACAACTAGACGATATTCGCTTAACTCTCACTCCCGAGGTGACAAGACAGCACCAACAATTTCAACAGGTTCTACAACCTTTGCTAGCTAGTCACGGTATTCACATACTAGACTACATCAACTTAAATCACAAACAACGGACTTACTTAGATAACTACTTTGAAGAACAAATCTTTCCGGTTCTCACTCCCTTAGCTGTTGACCCTAGCCATCCTTTCCCTTTTATTTCTAATCTCAGCCTAAATTTAGCGGTTGTAGTCCAAAATCCGGACAGTGAGGAAGAATTTTTTGCCCGGGTAAAAGTCCCCAGTGTCTTACCGCGATTTTTGCCCATACCACCAGAGTTAGGGATTTCTGAAACTGGAGAAACTGCTCACTGGACTGGTGTACCCCTAGAACAGGCGATCGCCCATAACCTGGAATTTCTATTTCCAGGCATGAATATACAAGAATACCACCCCTTCCGTATTACCCGCGATGCTGATTTGGCTTTAGAAGAGGATGAAGCCGATGACCTGCTATTAGCCATTGAACAGGAACTACGCAAACGGCGCATGGGGGGGACGACTGTCAGACTAGAAATTAAATCCCACACTCCTGAGCCAATACGTTCTCGATTGCTGCAAGATTTGGAGTTAACCGAAAATGATCTTTATGAGGTTGATGGTCTTTTAGGACTTCGGGATTTAATGTATTTTATGGCTTTACCATTAGCCGAACTTAAAGAACCCCCACGTCAGTCTGTAGTACCTTCACGCCTCCAAAGGTTAAAAGAACCCAGTTTAAACTCAGAGTCCTTGGAACTAGAAGAAGGTCAAGACTTTTTTGCGGTGATTCGGGAAAAAGACTTGTTGGTACACCATCCATATCAATCCTTTTCCTCAACAGTGGTTAACTTTATTACCCATGCAGCCTATGACCAGAATGTCCTAGCAATCAAGATGACCCTTTACCGCACTTCTGGCGACTCCCCCATAGTAAAAGCCTTAATTGCAGCTGCAGAAAATGGCAAGCAAGTATCTGTACTAGTGGAATTAAAAGCGCGGTTTGATGAGGAAAATAATATCTACTGGGCCAGGAGTTTAGAAAGAGTCGGTGTACATGTTGTCTACGGTTTAGTAGGGCTAAAAACCCATTGCAAAACCGTGATGGTCGTACGACGAGAAAAAGACCGGATGCGCCGGTATATACATATAGGTACCGGTAACTATAATCCTAAAACAGCCCGCTTGTATACCGATTTGGGATTATTTAGCTGTCGGGAAGAATTAGGCGCGGATATCACAGACTTATTTAACTTTTTAACAGGCTATTCTCGCCAAAAATCTTACCGGGAAGTACTAGTCGCACCTGTGAATATGCGCGATCGCTTTTTAGCCTTAATTCATCGGGAAATAGAAAATGTTCAAAATGGTTTTTCCGGGCGCATTGTCGCCAAAATGAATTCCCTTGTAGATCCGCAAATCATCGCTACTTTATACGCAGCTTCCGGCGCTGGAGTCGAAATTGATCTGATTATTCGAGGTATTTGCTGTTTGCGTCCAGGACTAAAAAACGTCAGTGAAAATATTCGCGTGATTAGCATTATCGGCCGCTTCTTAGAACATTCTCGCATTTATTATTTCCATAACAATGGACAGGAGGAAATTTACATTGGTAGTGCCGATTGGATGAGCCGCAACTTAGATCGCCGAGTAGAAGTAATTACTCCAATTAAAGACCCGGATATTGCTAAAGATTTGCAAGAAATTTTGGGAATTATGTTAGCAGATAATCGTCAAGCCTGGGAATTACAATCTGATGGTACTTATATCCAACGCCGCCCTGGTGATGACTGTCCAGCCACCAGTTCCCAAACAACTTTGCTAAATATGGCATTAAGTTCAAGTAGTATAGCGTCAAACCTGATTGATTCCAAAAAAAGTTACTATTACACAGACAAATAGTCAACTTTATTTCCTACTTATGAAACCTAATTTGTGAATAAATAGACTCATGAATTACTATGGACAACAAATCTTCTTCAACCATAAGATAGAGTGATTTCTCTTGCATCTTACCGTAAACTATAGGGGATGTTGCCAGTATTTTTCATTACCTTAAATTTTAACTTTTTTTTGTGAATCTGTGACATTGCGTGTTCTGATAGTTGATGATCACGAACTTACACGGTTAAGTCTAAAATTGGCTTTTTCTAACCAGGAAAATCTCCAGGTAGTGGGGTTAGCCTGCAATGGTCAAGAAGCTATAGAAATGCTGAAAAGCTACCAAACTGATGTAATTATTCTAGATTTACAAATGCCAGTTATGGATGGTTGGCGTGCTTCTAGTCATATTAAAGCAATATCTCCTAAAACTCAGATACTGGCTTATTCTTCAGTGGAAGATGCAAGTTGTTTCAACGCTAAAACCACAGCAAATTTTGACTATGTTTCTCCCAAAGATATTCCTACTAATAAACTTATTGCTCTGGTTACGCAGTTAGGAGAACGTGCCAGAAATGCATAAGTTAGAATAAATCATCTTGTCAAGTTGTTTGCAAACTAACCGGGACTTAGTAAGATATAGCATTTCCCATGCTCGTGAGGTACAAAGTTGTTTAGTTTCAGGGAACGGGGAACAGGGAACAGGGAATAGGGAATAGGGAATTGATGTGTACTTCATTAGCCTGAAAAAGGCTTCATATATATGTAGAATACAGCAAAAAGATTGTGGTTATAGGCAAACAGCGCCAGTTTATCCGTTAACTCACGGTTTAACTAACGCCGCTCTATTTTTTCATCTAGTCACTTTAGCCTAATTATTATCGGTTTCCGGAAAAGTCCGCTTAAATTCATCAATTAAATCATCCATTTCTTCCAAAGCCTGGTTAACATCAATTCTCAGAGTTCCTAAGTTTGGCTGCTCCAAAAGGCTTAGTAGGTACTCGCGTTTGTTAGTAACCACAGCAATTCGTTCTTTTATCGTCTGTAAGTCCATAATTTTTTTCTGACCTTTAAATAGCCTCATATTTAAACTTAACCCAAAATGGAGTAGACAGGTGATTAGTCCCGCATATGGAATATCATCAGCAATGGCGAACCGTTAGACGCAAAAGATATGAGTTATGATTGTCAGGGACTCAACTTAGTTGGGGTAGTTCACTTGTGACCAATAACCGATGATAATAAAACAGAGATGTTAAAAATCTATAATATCCTAAGCTTATGTTACGTAAAATTTCTTTGGGGACTATCGGTTTAAGCGTTGGTGGTATATTAATCATTGTTGGTTTCGTAGCCTACGCTGCTGACAATGCCACACTTAATCTTGTCGGGTTTTTCTATGGGTTTCCTCTTTTCTTGGGAGGATTGGCACTCAAAGCCAACGAAATTCTGCCTATACCCTTTAGCCAAGATACAACGGCAGATGTATTACGCCTACGGGAGCTGCAAGCAACTATTACTCAAAATAAAATTCGTAAGGACATCACTCGATACTGTTATGGTCAAGAGGCTCATTTAGATGAGGCTCTCTCTTATCTAGGTCTGAGTCCTACAGATGAAGACCGTCCAGTGCTCACAGGTTTACGAGAAACAGAAATTAATGGGGCTTATGCCTTGATTTTAGAATTTTATTCCCCGTTTATTTCATTTGATGTTTGGCAGGAAAAACAGGAGAAAATGACCCGGTATTTTGGACCTGGAGTAGATATTAAAATTACACAAGTCGGTGAAGATATGATTGAATTAACAATTTTTACTATCCTTGATAAATAATATCTCTACCTATAATTCGGTCATACCCGCGGGGAGTGTCAGTATAAAGCTACTTCTCTAATCGTATTGCATACCACTGTAAATATTTGCCCAGACCAACATCTAATTCACAACTTGTATCAATTAAATATTGAGCTTGAGCACTGGCGGAATCAAACCTTTGTAAGTCTGTGGGTAATTCCTCTCCAGTCATTGTTTGTAACACAAGCTCAAGCTTTTCTAATAATTCGTCTGCTGTGAGAAATTGTTCCGGTTGGTCTGTTTCTAAAACAACAAAGTTGTCCTGCTGATACATTAATGACTGTGGCATTTGAAAAATCTGACTAACTAATAGGTTGTGGTTTTTAGCCAAAATGATTAAATTAACTTTTATCGCTATTTTTGGTGAAATTAAGCGGGTATTCGTCATCCATAAGAACTCTTACCTAGTCACCAGTGGCTAACTAAGATGGGTACACTGGTAATGTAAAATGGAACCAAGCGCCGCCATTGGGGGCAGAATCCACCCAAATTTGTCCATAATGGGACTGTATGATGCGTTGGCATAAACACAGACCAATGCCGTAGCCATCAATAGCTTGATCACGTTGTAATCGATAGTGATGTTCAAAAATGCGTGTGCGGTTTTCTAGGGGAATTCCCGGTCCCGTATCACCAATAGTGATTTGAACTTTTTGGGTGGTACGGTGTAATCCGGCAATAGTAATTTTGCCACCTTCTGGCGTGTATTTGATGGCATTATCTAACAAATTAATTAGCACTTGGCGCACACGTTCTGGATCTGCATATATTTTTGGTAAGTCCTGGGGAATATCAGTTTCTATTTGTTGGGATTTGGCAATGTAGCGATCGCGCAATTCTGCCAACACATCGAAACATATCTCGCCAATTTCCATTTTTTGTGGTACGATTGGTATGCTTGTATCGTAACTACGCCCTACCTGCAACAGATCAGCAATCATTCTGTCAATAGTCTTAGTTTGATTCCGAGCTTGTTTTAATAAATGTGCTGCCATAGCTGGTTTAAGCCGCTTAAATGCACCAATATCTATATTGTAATTAGACTGTAGAGTTTCTATGGCGATAGCCGCGGCAGTGAGAGGATTGCGGATGTCGTGAGCCAGCATAGCTATGACTCTATCTTTAAATAATAGGTGCTCTTGCAGTTTCTCTTTTTCCTGTTTTAACCGAAAAACTTCGTCAGAAAGTTTGATGAGTTCTGCAGAAAAAGCCACAGAATGAATTGTTGATTGCGGTGATGATACCCCACTATTATCATCTATTTGTTCTGGTAAGTCTTCTTGTAATTTTAAGTAAGTATCAACAGCCACCTGCCAGCGAGGCCACCAGTCCTTCAATTGGGCGATGATATTACTTCCAGCTATAACTTGTCGCGGTTCTGGCTGAATTTTGACTAAAGCCGGTGTGGCAACTAATTTAAAATGTTCTGCTAAATAGGGTTGTTCCCCGACGTCTATGATTTGCAGTTCAAAATTATACTCAATTCGTAATTCTTTTAAGTAAGCACGGATACGCTGCACTTGTTGTCGAGACTTTGGTCGTCCATCGACAAATAGTAACAGTTGGAGTGGAGCCTCAGAATAAATAGGCTGATCCTGGGAAACTTGCATGTAATCGTGTTTCAGCACTGGTAACAACCCGGCGATGCTTCGCTTAACAGAAATGAGAATGGATTGACGGTTGTCGATGGTCGTTGATTGTCTTCAACTTAATATCTATCTTAGGTTTTTCATACTCCTATCTGCTGAATATTATTAACATGAGATACTGATTTTTGAGATTTGACCGGCTTTTGACTGAGCTTTCATTCCAACAAGCATACTGGAGTAGTGAATCTCATTCCCCATCGCCTCTAAATCTAAATCTTACATTAAAGCCAGCAAATATAGAATTTCATACTGATGCAAAATTACTGTTGTAGCTTCAGATACATTTGATTGCTCCTGTTGGGGAAGAACTTACAAGAGTAATAGTCGAGTCCCAATATGAAAATGAGATGATAAACGGTTAACGACCCTAAGTGAAAATATCCTCAAATTTACCAAAACTTACTTAAACTTTAGCAGAAATATGGCTAGAAAATACCTTAACAAGGGCAATTCATTCATTTACAATAGATCCTAGGCAACAACCACGCCTAAAACTCTCATTGTTTCAAGCTAGCTCAGAGAGTTTCTCTGTCCAATCCTGTAGATACTTTCAATGGAATTTCTCTACATTTTAAATAAGCGTGGTTTCTCTTAAAGTGAATCAGTAAGGCAATTCCAGATGGTTAGGTGAGTGTGAGTAACTTTAGTGGAGATACAATTAACAATTCAAGTAAAGAGCCTACAAAGTTATCCGAATCCTCAGTAAAAATAATCTCAAAACTCTGTGTAATTTCAAGACAGATTGACAGAGAAACCCCGTGACCTTACCTGAATAATTAACTGTAGCCGTAAATCAAATTTATGGCTGTTTATGCCATTCTAGTTAGGAATCATTCAAACCGTTCCCAGTGGGAGACAGACTCTAATCTACACTGATGCATATTAGGACTGGTACATTATCTCTATCTGGCAACGACTTACCTGACTGTACAAGAGAACCAAATTTATGCGCTGACATTTAAGCAACAGTAACGAAAGTTTTTCGGCTCCATTCCGGATAGATTGCAATCTAATTTGATTGGGTGTTATCTTTTCCCCTCTTTGAGGGATGCTAAAAATAAATTTAACCTTAGTTTAGCACTTCAGTTGGTGCAAGAATATTTTCAATTCTCGGAGTCATTTTCCCTCCTAGTCGTGACAGTCTGCGCTAGTGTAGGAATTGAAACCCCATTTGTAGTTTCCCGTGTTGTTGTCTAAACATCCAGCTGTATTATTGAGCTTGGCTATTCTATTCACTTCTTTAACAGCTTGTGCTAACAGTCCAACCGCCAAAACCCTAGAACAGTCTTTGGCTGCTGATCCTAGATTAAAAGATCACCCCGGAATATTTGGTGAATCTCAGATAAATCAGGCGAAACCCAGGCAGAACCAAAACCAACCCAAGGTGGACTTACCATCTGATTTTCCCCCAGATATCCCTTTGTATCCTAATGCTAAATTAGAGTCAGTCACACCTGCCATATCTGAAAAAAACAGCATAGTCACTCGCTGGCTAAGTTCTGACCCCAGCAATTTTATTGCTAGCTTTTACAGTGAACAGTTTCAGAAAAACAAATGGCAGATTTTACAACAGCCCACAGATAATTTAGAAGATACCTTTGAAGCACACCGTCAAGGTGTGCAGGTTAAGGTATCTATTCAGCCACAATCAGTTACTCAACCCAAACCTAATCAACCACAAACAGCTACCGCATTAGTTATTGAGTACATACCTAATAAAGGTATACAAACTGCTAAGACTGAAGATTTGCAAACTAATAATTCTACTTTTATTGGTCCGGCAGTATCTGATAGTCTATCCACGCAGCCGGGTAAGACATCTGTTAGCCAAATGGCTACAGCAAGCTCTCAGCAATTCCATGATCTCAACCAAGCACCGGTAGAACTACGTCAATTCATTCAAGACTTAGCATCTTTGGGTGTTTTGTCTTTACAGTCTCAAGAAGTCAAGACCCGCTCTAATGCTGTCACCAGTAAATCATTTGAACCCAGTAAACATATTACTCGCCGAGAATATGCCCGCTGGCTAGTTGCTGCCAACAATGCTGTGTATTTTAATAATCCTGCTAAACAGATTCGCTTGGCAACCCAAAATACTCAATCGACTTTTACTGATGTAGCGCCCACTGATCCTGATTTTCCAGTCATTCAAGGGTTAGCTGAAACCGGTTTAATCCCTAGTCCTTTGTCTGGTAATTCCAGTGCAGTTTTGTTTCGTCCTGATGCACCACTAACACGAGAACAGTTGATTTTGTGGAAAATCCCCCTAGATACTCGTCAAGCCTTACCGGACGCTAGTCTAGAAGCAGTGAATCAAACGTGGGGTTTTCAAGATGCGGGAAAAATTGACCCGAAGGCTTTACGCGCAGTACTGGCTGATTTCCAAAATGGCGAAAAATCGAATATTCGTCGGGTGTTTGGCTATACAACCTTGTTCCAACCTCAAAGACCAGTGTCTCGGGCTGAAGCTGCCGCAGCTTTGGGATATTTTGGCAATCTGTCCGAGGGGATATCTGCTGCTGAAGCTGTCAGTGTCAAGGAAGTTGGTAACTGAGCTTGATA
The DNA here is from genome assembly GCF_028331085.1 of Anabaena sp. CS-542/02. NCBI lineage: Bacteria > Bacillati > Cyanobacteriota > Cyanophyceae > Nostocales > Nostocaceae > Anabaena > Anabaena sp. CS-542/02. The sequence goes on along the minus strand of NZ_JAQMTM010000158.1, from coordinate 16,262 downwards.
TAGCTAAGGCGTGTAAAGTATTGTTAATTAACCTGACCCAAGCCGATGACGGGATTTGAACCCGTGGCCTGCTGATTACGAATCAGCTGCTCTACCACTGAGCCACATCGGCGTATACAGTGTAGTATTATAGCATTATTTACTCATGATCAAACCAAATCCTCAAAATCCCATCAACCCAGAGCAATATGCCCGTCTCAAAGCTGAAATGGCAGCCCCCTATAGGGGTTTACGCCAATTTCTGTATCTAGGTTTTGCTGCATCTGCTTTAATTGGGGCGTTTATATTCTTTTTTCAAGTCCTTGCAGGCAGAAATATTGACACAGCAGCACCTAATTTAGCGCTGCAGATGGGAATTTTTGCCCTCATGATCCTCCTTTGGCGCTGGGAGCAACGTCGGTGAAGCGGTTATTAGGTAAATTAATGTTAAATTAATGTGATTTTTGGATTACTGTTGTGGCAAAAATATGCAAATTATTAACTTTTAGTTAGTCTGGCGCTTTGAAGTTGCTGGCTAAAAGCTGAACTAGTCCTGGAGGATCCCCCACCACAGCTTCATCTGGGCAGCAAGGATAATCTGGGTATCAAAAATACATCCATTTTGGGTAAGCAACTTCCGGCGAGAGCGCCATCAAATGGGCAAATCACCTTCAAAATGTTTGAGCCGACCTGTAGAAGATTTCCTTGATTTTTAATACGCTAAAGTTTCTAAAGTTTCTCGTAAATATCTCCTTACTTGTTTCTCGATATGAAGTCCCTGCAATTGGGGATAGTGTTCTAGTCGCCAGCTTTTAAACCCTGAACTGGTGGATATCGCACATTTTAGGCTATACCAAATGTCGGACTCAGCAGAAAATTGACCATTGCCTTCGACACTGCGCTGATCGCAATCGCGTTCGCCAAGTGCCTGCTTTGCAATCAGCCCACCGTAGGAATCGCTACTAGATAATGGAATTTGAGCCATAGTTCTTCATTCCTCAGTTTTAATTTCAATATGGCAGTATTCAGTTTCGCTAATTACGACATTGCCCACATCAGAAACTACATAATTCCTTTAACAGTTATCAGGGTTTACTTTAGGGTTGATGGTCGGTTTATTTTAATTTCTACTTTTGGGATTTAAATCGCCACAGTAGAATTTGATTGACCAGCACACCTTACATACTCCCATAGGGACGCCACCATACAGTCTCAGCTTGCCACTATCACTACCCGGTTATTCATTCCACTCTGGGCTTCGCCTGATTTATGGGGCTTCTGCCGGAAAGAGCTAAATTTGTTCTTAATATTATAGTACTTACAACCAAAAATTCTGTCTTATTAGTCACTAAAACAAGTGATAGACTCACTGGCAGTGTGAAAATTAATGTTAAATCTTTCTATAACACCTATCTAAACCTACCTAAGCAGATTGATTGTTTACTTATTGCTTGACCCTAGAGGATATAGCTTGCATGGCTTATACACAGAGTTAGTGGAGGGTGATAGGGCAATTCATGAATGCCCCTTATGGAAATTAGTTTGCACTGATTCTGATTAACTCCATAAACCTTTATGTCCCTATTTCCAGTGCGCAACTGGTATATGAGCAACATGTGAAATGATTCTAAACTGATTGCAAGCAATACAGTATAGGCTTCTCATCTAATCCACCTATTGCTATGCCTATCCCTCCCAGGCTATCGGAGGCGATAAGCTTTGCTTTAAGTCTATTCAATGCTCTACCGCCGATATAAATCTCTTACCTTTCTGAGGAAACTACAAAATACCGAGACAATTCATCAAGGAAGTAGAAGGCATTGATGAGTTTTGAAGTTTGAGTTGTGCACTCATTTCATCTCAAAACTCATCATTTTCACTCACGACCCGGAAATGAGTAACCAGCACTATTTCGTCAATGTGAGTGTACGACGCTTAGTTACCATTTGGAAGGCTTCAATCAAGTCACCTTCTGCCCAGTCATGGAACTTATCAATGTTGATACCGCATTCATAACCGGAGTTAACTTCTCGTGCATCTTCCTTCATCCGCTTGAGGGAGTCAAGGACACCTTCATAAACAACCTTACCGGCACGACGCACTCGCACCTTGCAGTTGCGAACCAATTTGCCCGACTGTACATAACAACCAGCCACGGCTCCACGACCCACAGGGAAGACGGCACGGACTTCGGTTTGACCAAGGGGTTCTTCCACCAACTCTGGTTCCAGCAGACCTTCTAAAGCTCCTTGGATATCTTCCAAAAGTTTGTAGATGATATTGTATTCCCTCACATCCACCCCAGCTTCGTCGGCCGCTTGTCTAGCGCCACTAGCATAGGTAGTATTGAAACCAATGATCACAGCGCCACTAGCTGCGGCTAGGTCAATATCGGTTTCAGTTATTTCCCCAGCGGTTGCCAATAGCATACGAATTTGAACTTCGTTTTGGGGGATTTGTCTGAGAGATCCCACAATAGCTTCCACAGAACCTTGTACGTCTGCCTTCAAGATTAAGTTGAGTTCTTTCAACTCTCCTTCTTGTGCTTGGGCGGAGAGCGTGGTCAAAGTGACACGTCCTTGTAACAGACGGGATAGACGTTGTTTGTCAGCGCGATTGCTAGCCAGGGTTCTGGCTTCTTTTTCGTTAGCGAAGACCTCGAATTCATCGCCAGCGGCTGGGACATCACTTAAACCGAGTACTTCCACAGCAAAGGAAGGACTAGCAACCTCTACTCGTTTGCCTCGGTCATCTACCATTGCCCGAACTTTACCAAACGCCGAGCCAGCCACTAACATATCTCCCACATGGAGGGTGCCATTCTGAATCAGCAGGGTAGCAACTGCGCCTTTTGCCTTATCCAGATGTGCTTCAATCACTGTGCCCTTAGCAGACCTATCTGGATTGGCACAGAGTTCTCCCACTTCTGCTACTAGCAAAATCATATCCAGGAGCGTATCGAGGTTTTCGCCCTTCATGGCACTTACAGCAACCATGATTGTTTCTCCGCCCCACTCTTCAGGTGTGAGACCATACTGAGTGAGTTCTTGTTTAACTCGGTCTGGTTGTGCGCCTTCCTTATCAATTTTGTTAATGGCAACAACAATTGGTACTCCGGCAGCTTGGGCGTGACTAATAGCCTCTACCGTTTGGGGACGAACACCGTCATCAGCAGCCACTACTAAAATTGCAATATCAGTTACCCTTGCTCCCCGTGCCCGCATAGCTGTAAATGCCTCGTGTCCGGGAGTATCAAGAAAAACTATCTGCTGTTCTTTTCCCTCATGTTGCACATCCACATGGTATGCACCAATGTGTTGGGTAATACCACCTGCTTCCCCAGCAGCAACCTTAGTTTTCCGAATGGAGTCAAGCAGAGTTGTCTTCCCATGGTCTACGTGACCCATAATTGTCACTACAGGCGGACGCCGCTGGAGTAGATCCATATCTGCCACATCCAACATTTCCGTGACTTTACGGGCTTCTGCTTCTGGTTGAGCAGTTTCGACCTCTATCTCCAGATCTTTTCCTATTAAGGTAATGGTGGGGATATCCAAATTCTGGGTGATACTTACAGCCATACCTTTGAGGAAAAGGATTTTCACAATCTCTGTATCGGCAATAGTAAAAACATCAGCCAGTTCTTGGACTGTCATTGGCCCTGTGATCACTACTTTTTCAGGACGTTCACGCTTTGTCTCCACTTCTTGGCGACGGTTTTGGTCGCGACGAGAGAAGGATTTTTTCTTTCTAGCAGTTGGGGCGCTAATAACTGCTGCTGCAGGTGACTGTGTACCTCGAGCAGCTTTTGGTTTAGGAGGACGGGCGATGGAAAGACTAACCTGGACTGTAGCTGGTGAGTCTTGATCCTCATCATCGAGTAAATCGTCTTCTTCAAAGTCATCTTCAACGATTGGTTTAACCCGCTTGCCTTTAGGTCCTACTTTACCGGCCTTTTCCTTGATTTCGTCAATAATTTCTTCCTCTTGCCACCTTTTACCACCTTTAGCTAGACGCGGTGGTGTGGGGCGTTTCAAATCAAGTAGTTCCGGTGCGATCACATCAGTATCAAGGTCTGGTTTTACCTGTCCCCCTGACATGGGTTTTGGCGGAGTAGCAATTGGCATTGCGGCTGCAACTTCTGACGGACGTACTGGACGACTAGGTCTTGTCCCGTCTGCCATTGGTGCACTTCGTAACCGCTGATCGGGGTGTCCTTGTCCGGGCGGTCGATTGCCTTTTTGTTCTGCTCTGACTGGATTTGCGGGAGTAGGACGATGCTGTTTTGCCGCCGGGGCTTGTGGGCTGTCAGTGCCAGTGCCTCTTTGGGGCTTCTGCTTGACTTGATCGCGCTTGAGTACTGGTTTTTCCGCGGGACTCTGGCCCAGTCCTACACGGGAATTTCCCGCCACTGGTCTGGCTGGCGGCTCCGCCAGATGGGGTTTTTGCGGTTTTTCCACTTTTGGTTTAGGGGAAACCCCACTTCGGCTGCGTTCAGTTCCAGCTTTTTCAGGTTTTGCGGCTGCTCTTGTTTCTAGCGCCTGTGTATTAGAAACTGGATCTACTGGTTTGATTGCAGGTTCTGGTGAGGTCTCAGATTGATTCCGGGGTACAGGTCGAATTGGTGCCGTCGGCTTCATGGGTGAGACTGGTGTATCGATTGGCTCTGATTGTGAAGAAGAATGAACTTCTGAGGAAGCAAGTTGGCTATCATTAGCCACTGAAGCTTGGGGGGCGTTTCGGGTATTATTTCTCAATATTTTGGGTTTGCGAATTTCCAAAATTTGTGGTTTGTGAGGTGGTGTAGGTCGATTGCGATTGCCTCCGGCACTGCGCTCCGCGCCATCGCCAGGTTGTGATGTATTTAGTTTACTAGATGTATTGTTGCCTTTCAAATTATTAGCCGTCAGTTTTTCGGCAGCCGTGCGTATACGTTCTGCCTCAGATTCGGAAATAGTGCTGCTATGGCTTTTAACCGCGATTTCGAGCTGATCGCAAATAGCTAATAGCTCTTTGTTATCCAAATTCAATTCCTTTGATAATTCGTAGATTCTAACTTTGCCGTTGTTCATCCACTCTTCCCCTTTAATTTACAGTTTTTTAGCGGATGGTTGCCTGGTTTCGGACATCTCCATCCTTCGATTACTGTTTTAGGTTGCCCTTGGTGATTTTGCCGGTGCCTCCAGTCAGGAAAGAGAGATATTTTGGTTTAACTCTGACATCTCCACCAATAATCATGATGGTTGATGCCCAGCTGCCCCTGATCGCTACCAGGTTGCCATTCTTTAGTTTTTTGTTTTGCTGATTCTGAGTCTTCCACAACACAATCGAGTAAAACTTTTTGGGGGTATTGCCCTGCCACTCGTCTTGTAAAAAAGCCGCTGGTTACTACACCCATTTACTATTTTGGCATTCACCCCATTAATTGCAGAGTCGGCTTTATGCACAAAGACTCTGGGGATTACCGCCTCCAGGTTTTTCCACCCGTTGTTAATTTTGATTTTGGGCATGGGCTTGGCCTAGACGTTGCCACAATGTTTGATACAGTGTTTCAGGCACTGATGCATGTAGCGATCGCCCCAGTCTATTTTTTTTCTGAGCCGCTTGTAGGCAACTCATTTGGGGGCAGATATAGGCAGAACGCCCCATGCCCTGATCTAATTGTACCCTTCCGGATGGAAAAACGCGGACAACCCGCCAAAAGTCTTCTTTCCAGCCGACTTGACGGCAACTAATACAACGTCGATAATTCGGTTTCATTGGTCTTATTTGACTACAGGGGAGCAATCTGGTTGTGAAAATAAAGTTGGCTTTACCAATCTTTACTTAATAGTGGCATGATTGATTCTGTGGTAGTCATTAAGACTAGTAATCTTGTCAATAGTATAAGAACTCCATCAGACTCATAAGTTAATCTTGATCACTCATCTCAAAAATTCCTTCCTCCTGTTCTAGTTCCTCTTGATTTTCATAATCTAGCTCCTCCAATTCCAGATCATCTGCCTCTGGTTTATATTGGGCTCGTGCAGCCGCGAACTTAGTATCCTCTCCCGTATAATCGTACTTAGCTTTGTCTTTGATGTCGATTTTCCAACCAGTGAGACGGGCTGCTAAACGAACATTTTGTCCTTCCTTACCAATAGCTAAACTCAGTTGATCTTCAGCTACAAGTACGTGAGTTTGGCGGGTTTCAGGATCCATGAGACGGACTTCATCCACCCGGGCTGGACTCAAAGCGTTAGCAATATATGTAGATGGATCTGGAGACCAACGAATCACATCTATTTTTTCCCCACGTAATTCGTTGACTACTACTTGAATGCGTGACCCCCGTGCACCAATACAAGCGCCAACTGGGTCTACATCCCGCTCAAGGGTATCTACTGCGATTTTAGTCCTAGGACCCACATAACGGGAAGGCGGATTAGCTTCTCGTGCTACGGCAACAATTCTGACTACCTCATCTTCAATTTCTGGGACTTCGTTAGCAAACAGATAAACAACCAAACCAGCATCAGCACGGGATACTAGCAACTGAGGACCCCGTTGTTGCCCTTGGGAAACCTTTTTGAGATACACCTTAAAAGTAGCATTAGCCCGATAATTATCATTGGGGAGTTGTTCTCGCTTTGGTAATTCAGCTTCCACTTCCGGCTGACCAAAGCCACTGGCCACTGCCAAAATCACCGATTGTCTTTCAAACCGTAAAACTCTAGCTTGTAGGACAGTTCCTTCTAAGTCTTGGAATTCTTCTTGCACCATTTGGCGTTGCTGATCCCGGAGTTTCTGCGCCAGCACTTGCTTGGTTTGCATGGCTGCCATGCGACCAAATTCTCGCTGATCTGGTGTGACATCCAGCACTACAGAGTCTCCCAATTGTGCTTCAGGAGCGACCTGTTGCACTTCCTCCAGGGATATCTGATGGTCGGAGTTCTCCACTGATTGCACAATGCTTTTCGTCGAAAGAACGCGAAATCCTTCTCCTTCGATGTCAAGTTCTACCTCGAAATTCTCAAAATACTCTTCATCAAATTGTCTTCGTTCTAAGTTTTGGGCGCGACGATAACGTTCGTAGCCTTTAAGCAATGCTTCTCTAATAGCTGACTGAACTGCTAGACGTGGCAAATTGCGCTCACGACTGATACTTTCAATTAATTCTTTTAATCCTGGTAAACTAACCATTGACATAAGTAATCTCCTTTAAAATCGAGTCTAAAAAAAATAGGGATAAGGAAAATTAGAGGCGCGATTAATCAACCTGCGCCCTGTCAACTTTCCCAAGTTAGAGATAATTCATCAATTACCCCTAATAAACTCTCCTCTATACAAAGGGGTGGAGAGTGAGAAACTACAGATTAGAGGCTTGGGATTAAAGAAAAGTGTGACTCTACTCCCTAGCCTTTTACTTCCAGTTAGTGTTACCGAGCTCTGAGTCCGTCACCTATGGGTGCTCATCTAGTTGCACCCTAGTAATCAGAATGCGGGGAATTTCGATCACACGACCTTTTTGGTTTAAGTAAACAGTGACTTCATCCCGCCGAATCAACTGACCAATCCACTCTTGTTGTCCATCGTAAGGTTGGGAAGTGGAGATAATCACAGGAAATCCCTTGAAGGAAATAAATTCCCTGTCTGTAATTAATTGTCGTGAAATTCCAGGACTGGACACTTCCAAGACATAAGCATCTGGAATGATCTCTGCCGCATCTAAGGAAGCTTCTAAAGCGCGACTCATAAGCTCACAATCATTCAGTCCAGTGTCTTTTTGAGGGTTGCGGATGTCTACCCTTAATACTGGAGGACGCTGGTTAGTCTGAAAAACTATGCCAACGAGTTCCAAGCCCAGTTCTGCTGCTACTGGTATTGCCAAATCGATAATTTGTGAAACTAAAGGATGAGTCATGCGAAATTTCAATAAAAAAAGTGGGCATCGACCCACTTCCTGCGATAGGGATATCTTCCAAGAAGTCTTGTGACGAATCAATAATGGTTCGTCTCTCTTCCGAGTTTAGCGCATTTCTTTAAGATTCTTTGACATCTCCCCCGGTTGAAACACAGGGGATTCTAAACTGATGTTGCTACGCAGACTGAAGCCTTGCTACGCAACGTTTACGATATGATTTACTTAATCACTTAAATAAATCAACTCCTCTTGGGAGTGTCAAAGCTCCCCTACTCACCTTGGCTAAGGTCATACTCAGCTGTGTGGCTACTTAAGTTGGCCTCTTTTGGGTTTTTCACCATATTTGTGGATGCTTTTTCTTATTTTAACTGAACAAAAATGCTTTGTTAATACCTGTTAAAACCTTTTTGTTAAGGATACGACAGGATAAGTCCTGTGGAGTCTCATTTCACCCCTACGCTAAAGCGTAGAGGTTCTCACGCTCCCACTATGTTTTGACGGTCATTGGTCACTGGTGATTAGTCAATCTCTTGTGCCCTTATCCTCCTCATTGCACTGATATACATCATTTTGAGCTAATTTTTGTTCTTGACCTGGAGAATGTGATTGTTATCTACTGATGCTTGTATTTTTAGCTGTCTGGTTTGTTCCATAATCTGCTCTATGTCTTCTTGGGATAACTGCTGGACATAGTTGAGCTTAAGTTCTTCGAGGTAGTCAGACATTAAGCTTTGAATTTCGGCAATTACGTGTTTTTGCTGTACTTCTTCGGACAATATTTTGCTAAAGCTTTGGGCTAGTTGACTAGAAAGTTTGCCTCCTACAGGGTCTTTCATAGCTGTAGTGACCGCGCTGTAAAGGTTTCTGGTAATTTGAGTTGCTAGTTGCTCACTGAGTTGGGCTTGTACATTACCTAATCCCCAAGGTACAAGGTGGCGATAAAGAGGGACTTGATTAATGGTAGTGGCAATATTGTGACTTAAAATGGCAATGATTTCTGGTTGAACTTTCGGCAGTACTTGATAGACTACAGTTTGCACTAAAATATTCGTGATCGCTTCTATTTCATTGATATTGTTAATATTTATATAGGGGCGCGCATTTTGTTTTTGCGTCAGCCATCTGATGAAATCGCCGCTGCGAATTGAACCTTGAAGCTGGTTAATGACTCTGACTACCACTATTTCTGTGAGGTCTTCGGCAAAATTCGCTAGTATTGATTGGTTTATTTGCTGCTGCAATGGCTGAAGATTTAATAACCTGACTTGGTGCAGGCGCACTGTTACCGGTATTACCCGTAACCAACGCCAAAAAGGGAATACTAAGAACAAGTCGTACCAGCGCCACAATATAGCATTTACCCAGGTAAAATTGGGATGACGACGGCGCAAATAAAAGGAGCGCCCCAACAATTCTATACCAAATAGCAAGATAAAGGGTAAATCAATCTGCCAAAAGTTATCAAGCAATTCCCCATTTTCCCCGATGCGGCGGAAATAGTTGCTGGCTATTAAAGGTCGGATTTGTCTGTTAAAAAAGTTAATCTCTTGGTTCCATCCTTGTCTCGATAAATACTCTCGACTCCAGAAGGTATTAAAAGACTGTTTTGCAGATTCTTGACCGATGCGATCGCGCATCCGATTTTTAGCTTTTTCAAAATTACCACCTTTATTCACTGCTGCAAAGGGGTTACCGTCCACCATCTCATTACTGAGACGACCAAGTTCTTCTAACTTAATTTTGGCTTCTGGGGAAGTTAACCCTGTTTGACTCACCTGGTCTTGGAGTGCGTCTACTTTATTTAAATAATTTCTCGTTTCTCTATGGTCTTCAATACCCTTAACAGGGTCATAAACTCGGGTAATTTGGGGTAAATTCCGTAAATAGAAATCCCGCCACGGTATGTAAGTTAAGTTAAAAAATACTAAACATAAATTAACCGTGGCCATCATTGCCATGAACCTTTCAAAAAGCAGGTTTGATGATTTTAAAGGCTTTTGTTTACTCATTGACTGTGATTATTTGCTCACTGCTTGGGCTAGTGCGGATATAATACGGATATATATACAGCACCTGTCCAGTCAATGAACTACACAGATATTAATATAGTAAATCTCATGGGACAGGCAGGCAAGCCCGTCTTCTACGCAGATGAGATATGCTGTATATTTACGGTGCTAGTTTCGGGAAAAACTTGTCAATGAGTCACCCCTACTGTGAGGTGTATTCCTCCTCCAGTTCTAAATCGCTGTCCTCTAGGGTTTGGTGGGGAATGGCGGCAATAATTGCGTCCATCACTTTAGATACTGCTAATATCTCGATGTTAAAATCAGGGTATTTTTGCCCTTTAGGAACAATTGCTCGTTTAAATCCCAGTTTAGCAGCTTCTTTTAATCGTAGTTCCATTTGAGACACAGATCGCACTTGTCCCCCTAATCCCACTTCACCAATTAATATTGTACCCGGCTCAACTATGCGATCGCGGAAACTGGCAACAATAGCGACAGCTATTCCTAAATCCACCGCTGGTTCCTCCACATTTAAACCACCCGCTGAGGCCACGTAAGAATCTAATTTCGACATGGGAATCCCAACCCGCTTCTCTAAAACAGCCAGAATCTGCACCAGGCGGTTATAGTCTATCCCTGTACCTGCACGGCGGGGAGAAGGGTAACTAGTAGGACTGACCAAAGCCTGTAATTCTACTACAATGGGGCGAGTACCCTCACAAGCTACTACAATAGCTGTTCCCGGTGCTGGTTCATCACGGTTACCTAAAAATAACTCTGAAGGATTAGGCACTTCGCGCAGTCCGTTCTCTACCATTTCAAAGATACCAATTTCGTGAGTGGCACCGAAACGGTTCTTGACAGTTCTTAATAATCTGTGGGAGGCAAAGCGATCGCCCTCAAAATATAATACTGTATCTACTAAATGTTCTAAGACCTTCGGACCGGCGATGGCTCCTTCCTTAGTGACGTGTCCGACAATTAACATCGTAATATCTTCATGTTTTGCCACCTTCATCAAAGCTGCTGTACACTCCCTCACCTGGGCCACAGAACCGGGTGCAGAGGTCAGCGCCGGAAAAAATACTGTTTGAATACTGTCAATTACCGCCAGATTCGGCCTTAGTGAGTCCATCTCCTTTAATATTTCTTCTAAGTCTGTTTCGGGTAATACATATAAATCAGCATTTATACTCTCTTCTCCTACCTCGGTTGCTGTGGCTTCTGATTGCTCACTGGTGACATGCTGGGTTTTTGATACTCCCAAGCGAGAAGCTCGCAATTTTACCTGTTGTCCTGATTCTTCTCCTGTGACGTACAGAATGCGGTATTTTTGCGCTAACTGGTTTGATACTTGTAGTAGTAAAGTAGATTTACCAATTCCCGGATCACCACCAATTAGCACCATGGAACCAGGCACAACACCACCACCTAGCACCCGATCAAGTTCACCATACCCAGATTCCCAACGGGCGATTTGGCGATCGCTAATTTGATCAAATGTCAGGGAAGCTCTGGGTTTTGCTGGTTTAACGGTAGATTTACCAGGATTGTGAGTTCCTTGCCAACCAGTTATCCCACCCCTAGTCAGCACATCTACTGATGATTGAATCGTAATTTGCTCTTCTAAAGAATTATATGTACCACAAGCTGGACACTTACCAAACCACTGGGGAGATTCTGCTCCACACTCGTTACAAATGTAAAAGGTTTTAGGCTTTGCCATTCTTTAAAGTTGTTCAAAAATCTTAATGTTTTCTTAATTGTTGGTCAAAACTAAAATCAAATAGGAATAAGAGTTAGAGCTTTTTCCCAATCAATTGATGGAATGATATCTTAATATTATGGTATTAAAAATTAATCATGTTAAATTTTAGTTAAGGAGCATAGAGAAACTTGGAAAGCCATAAAGAAAAAATCTTGGTGGTAGACGACGAAGCCAGTATTCGCCGGATTTTGGAAACGCGCCTTTCCATGATTGGCTACGATGTGGTGACTGCGGGAGATGGAGAAGAAGCCTTGGAAACCTTTCGCAAATCAGAGCCTGACCTAGTAGTGTTAGATGTGATGATGCCAAAGCTGGATGGCTACGGCGTATGTCAAGAATTGCGTAAAGAATCCGATGTTCCCATTATCATGCTAACAGCCTTGGGGGACGTTGCCGATCGCATCACCGGTCTAGAATTAGGTGCTGATGACTATGTTGTCAAACCATTTTCCCCCAAAGAGCTAGAAGCTCGCATTCGCTCAGTACTCAGACGAGTAGACAAAACAGGGGCTTCTGGTATTCCTAGCTCCGGCGTGATTCATGTTGGTAACATTAGAATAGACACCAACAAACGCCAAGTCTACAAAGGGGATGAGCGCATTCGCTTGACAGGTATGGAATTTAGTCTCCTAGAGTTACTAGTTAGCCGTTCGGGAGAAGCATTTTCTCGCTCAGAAATCTTACAGGAAGTATGGGGTTACACACCAGAACGCCATGTAGATACCCGTGTCGTAGACGTACATATTTCCCGTTTGCGGGCTAAATTAGAAGATGATCCTAGTAATCCAGAATTAATTCTCACAGCTAGAGGTACTGGTTATTTGTTTCAGAGGATAATTGAACCAGGCGAGGAATAAGGACGGTTGTAAAAAGTCAATAGTTGTATTCTCACAACTAATGACTAACCACTAATGACTAACCACTAATGGACAAATCTGACCCCAATAAAATTTTACGCCGTTTACCCTTAGCTGTGGGTGGGTTAGGCGCTGTACTTTTACTAATTAACCGGCTGCTGACTCCAGAACTAACGCAGTCTCAAGCACGTGGGGATGTAGTGGGCGTAATTTTGAGTGCAGTTTTGATTTTAACAGGTTTAATATGGCAGCAAGTACAGCCGCGATCGCCTGATTCTGTAGAATTAATTGGGGAAGAAGGTTTTGTACTTGCACCAGACTTACCAGAGACCGTCAAAACAGAACTAGCCTGGGCATCTCGTTTATTATTAACTAATACAGTCACCCGCTCACTGGTAGTAGTCTATAAAAACCAAGTTCTACTGCGTCGTGGTATTCTGGCTGCTAAATCAAAAGTAATACCAGGCCCCATCCTCAAACGAGTATTGGAAACACAAAAGCCAATTTATCTCGTAGCTTTGAAAGTATACCCCGGGAGAATTGAATTTGACTACTTACCAGAAAACACACAAGGTGTAATTTGTCAACCAATTGGTAAGGAAGGAGTGATGATTTTAGGAGCCAATGCACCCCGCAGCTACACCAAACAAGATGAACAATGGATTGCGGGAATTGCTGATAAATTAGCAGTAACTTTGCATTCCTCCTTGCTAGCTAATATGGAGATTTAAAACTTTATGCAAATTACTTATTGGCTACTAATTACCGTCATGGTAGTGGGGGTAATTGGTTCGGTGGTTCCCGGTATACCCGGAAGCAGTTTAATTCTAACTTCTATTATTATTTGGGGTATACTGGGTAGTTCCTTTGCAGCCATCAAAATACCACTGATTGTCACAATTGTAGTTTTAATTCTCAGCATCGCCGTAGATTTTCTAGCTAGCTACTTAGGAGCAAAAAAAGCCGGTGCTAGTAAGTGGGGACAAATCGGCGCTATCCTAGGGTTGATATTAGGCTTTTTTGGCTTACTACCAACCTTACCCTTCGGCGGACCTCTGTTAGGAATCTTATTAGGTCCGCTACTAGGCGCAATTATCGCTGAGTTTATTTACCGACGCGAACTATGGCCAGCAGTTAAGGCTGGTGTAGGCATTATAGTGGGTTCGGTAATTGGAAACTTAATTCAAGGAGTTTTAGCGATCGCAGCAGTTGTGGTTTTTATAGTCACAACTTGGCCTCAAGTATATGGAAGTTGAGACAATCAAGCCAAACTTAAAGATTTTTTAGCTTCATTAGCTACTGCTTCCACTTGGTCATCAGTAAGAGTTTGTATAAGCAAGTGAGCATCAGCACCACCTAAACGACTCAAAGCTTGAACAACCCTATAACGGATTTGCCAGTCGGAGCTAGTAATAAAGGGAGCTAAAAGGGGAACTGCTTGCATATCTCCCAACTCACCCAAGGAACTAATGGCAGCTGTTTGGACTAATTCATTATTTGATGATAGTGCTTCCTTGAGTAGTTCAAAGCCTCGTGGATCACCCAACTCTCCCAATGTCGCAATAACACTAAACTGCACCAGCCATTCAGGACTTGTATTGTAAAGTTGGTGTAAATCTTCAAAAGCATCTTCGAGTTTTAAAGCACCCAAGCAATCAGCCGCAGCAGCTTGGACATCAGGTTCAGGGTCATTGAGCATACCGCGCAATACATCCAAAGATAACTTCAAATTTTGCCTTCCCAGAGTATCCATCTGACTTACTGCTGAGTATCGTACTCGCGAGTTACTGTCACCCATAGCAACTTGAATCAGTTCAAAAGCTGTTGCTGGTTCCAGTTCACGAACTTGATTAACACCACGCAACCGATCGCCCAGATTGTCAGAACTGAGCAACTGCTTGATAGACTCAGAAGTAATATTCATTTATTTGTCCTAATTTTGTAAATTGTTTAAAAAAGCTTTGAATATTAAACTAAGCCGGTCAGTCACCTGACCGACTCGTCTTCAAAACCGTACGTGAAACTTTCGCTTCATACGGCTCCTCAATGATATGGTTCTTGTCATGAATACCTGTAAGACTTCCATCATTGGCTGTCTTCTTGTCGTGGCAATGTCTGTGTAATAGTTGTAGATTTTTGTATTCATCCTTACCACCTTTGGAAAGGGGTAAGATGTGGTCTACTTCCATTACATCACCGTCTCTAAAGTAATGCCCACATTCTGGACATTTACCCTTTTGCCTTTTGAGTAAGGTCGCTACTCTTTTATTGGCTTCGGGATGGTTTGTCATTCTTGAACTCCAGTATACCCAATCACCATCAAATGGTGAGGCATAGCCTTTAACCTTGATGTGACGTACAATGGGGGTTTCTGGGTGTCTATACAGTTTGATAAACTTATCATCCATCTTTGCTGCAAACTCCCAGTTATTGTCTCCGATTGTATGCCAGTATTTATTGGTTATCCACTTACCGGTTTTATTGGGGTGTCGGCGCTTTGCCCATCTGTAAAATCGTTGATAGACCTGCATAGAGATACTACTGAAGGTTTCTTTACTTACTACGGATGAGTAGTAGTTACACCATCCCCTAATAATAGGGTTAAGATGTCTTATCAATCCCAATTGTGGTACTGGTAATTGTCTTTTAATGGTGTTAGAAACCTTTTCGTAATGATTCCTAACCGATTTCTTGGATGGGGTGATGATGGTTTTAAATCCTAGTATTTCCTTCTTTGTGTTCAATCCTGAATTGTATTTACCAAGTGAGTATTGTCTCACGTTGAAGCCAAGAAAATCAAATCCTGGTTTCTCTGATTGGTGTTCATACAGAGTATGAGCCAGTCTGGTCTTACTAGGTTTTAATTCCAATCCCATTTCATTTAGCCATTTAACTAGGATTTCCCTGCATTGTTCAATAACTGTGAGATCTTCATGCAGAATGACAAAATCATCTGCATATCTAATGATTGATATTGCTTTAGCCTTATCTTTTTTAGAACTTTTACCTTTACCTGGTAATTTTGAAGCATATTCTTTAAGAATTTCTTCCATACCGTGTAAGGCTATATTTGCGAGTAAGGGGGATATTACACCGCCTTGCGGTGTACCTTCTTCTGTAGGAAATAGGACTTTGCTATCAACCACACCTGCTTTTAACCACGCTTTGATTTGACGGCGTAGTTTAGGATAGGTGTTCAGTTTCTTTAACAATGCTTGATGGTTAATCTTGTCAAAACACTTAGCGATATCGGCATGTAATACAAATTTTGGTTTGTATCTAATGGCACTGAATATTGCTTCTATGGCATCATGACATGAGCGCCCTGGTCTAAATCCGTATGAGTTGGGTTCAAACTTTGCCTCCCATTCTGGCTCTAGAGCCAATTTGACAAGCGCTTGTAGTGCCCTATCATACATTGTAGGTATTCCTAGAGGTCTTTTCTCATCCCTACCTGGTTTGTCTATCCAAACTCTTCTGGTTGGTTTGGGTTTTGACCCTAGTTTTAACTCTTCTACCAATTCTAGTCTTTCATTAGGTGATAAAGCTTTCACCCCGTCAACTCCGGCAGTTTTCTTTCCTTGGTTATCTTGAGTTACCCTACGTGTTGCCAAAACTTTGGCTGACCAAGACTTCATCAGCACCTTTTGGAGTCCACGAACAACCTTGACATCACCACGGGCTGAGGCTTGATAAATTCGTTTTTGGATTTTGTAAACGCGACGTTCTAACTGTTTCCAGTTAAT